>JAUVBP010000022.1 GCA_030591125.1 Candidatus Woesearchaeota archaeon
AAACATTTATAAACTACTTATCACAATAACCTCACAACCACTAGACATACTCAGATAGGTTATTTAAAAAACCGCAGATTCTTAGGATATTGGAAATTAATGCATATTAGACTCTGTGCGGTTTTTTAAGCTCAGAATTCATCTAGGAATTCTGTTGTTTAAATGGAAAAAAGAGCAATATCACACATAATAACACTACCTGAGTACTGGTTCGAATATGGAGGCCAAGAGACTAGCAGAAGCAGGCAAGATAACTCTGAAAGAGAAGCCTGATGATAAGAAGCTTATACTCAATACTCTGACCCCTACAATCCAGAAATGGTTCTTCTCGCGTTTCAAAGATTTCTCCCTTCCACAACTATTTGCAGTGTATGACATCCACTGCAGGCAGAACATATTGGTATCTGCACCTACTGGTGCGACCAAGACCCTGACAGGTTTTCTTTCAATCCTGAATGAGCTTGTCGATCTTTCTGAAAAAGGTGCTCTGGAAGATAGGGTGTACTGTGTCTACATCTCGCCATTGAAAGCGCTGAATTATGATATTGAACATAATCTGAAGAATCCTCTCAAGGAGATTGAGGCATTGGCAGGGAAGCTGGGCATCAGGGTCGGTGTCAGGACTGGTGACACAACAACTAAAGAACGTGCTCAGATGACAAAGATCCCTCCGCACATCCTGATAACCACTCCGGAATCTCTTGCGATACTTCTCCAGTCGATCAAGTTCCGTGACCATCTGCGTAATGTTGAATGGACAATAATTGATGAGATACATGCGCTTGCAGAGAACAAGCGGGGAGTGCATCTTTCATTGAGTATGGAGATGCTCCAGCGAATTTCACCGGGCATGTGTCGTGTAGGTCTTTCCGCAACTATTGCGCCACTGGAAGACATAGCAGGATATCTTGTGGGTCCAGGAAGAGACTGTCGCATAGTTGATGTCCAGTTCATAAAACAGCTTGACCTGAAAGTCCTTTCACCCGTACCTAACCTGGTAGACACCACGCACGACCGTATGCACAAGCGTATGTACGAGCTCATCGACGGGCTCATCCAGCAGCACAAGACCACTCTGATATTCACTAACACTCGCGCAGCCACAGAACGCATAGTCCATTACCTGAAAGACAGTTTTCCTAAGAATTACACTGATGTCCTGACAAGTGCAGATGAGGGTGATTTTGAAGCGCAGGTTGAGCTGAACGGCAATGGTAATGTCGTTCTAGAGAATGGTGAGGGCAGTATTGCAGGACCGGTCAAAAAAGAACTAAGGAAATTGCCTAAAAGATTGACTGGCATCGGCGCGCATCATGGTTCTTTATCCAAGACTCATCGTCATAAGATAGAGCAGGGGCTGAGGGATGGGAAGCTGAAGTGCGTCGTCTGCTCGACGAGCCTGGAGCTCGGCATCGACATAGGTTACATCGATCTGGTGATACTTCTTGGCTCTCCGAAATCAGTGGCCCGCGCACTGCAGCGTGTAGGGAGGTCAGGCCACCAGTTGCATGCGACGACAAAAGGCCGCATCGTCGTGCTGGATCGTGATGATCTCGTTGAGTGTTCAGTGCTCCTGAAGAGTGCGATGGAGCGGAAGATCGACCGCATACACATACCTGAGGACTGTCTTGATGTGCTGTCCCAGCAGATATATGGTATCTGCATAACTGAGACCATGCATGTCAAGGAATTGCGCGAGCTCGTCAAGCAGAGCTATTGTTATCGTGATCTTAGTGATGAGGATTTCTATTCTGTCATCAGCTATCTTTCGGGTGAGCACATATCTCTCGAAGACAGGCATGTCTATGGAAAGATATGGTACAATCAGGATACGGGGATGGTCGGAAGGAAAGGCAAGCTGGCAAGTGTCATCTACATGACAAATATAGGCACCATCCCTGACTCTACAGGTGTGACGGTCAAGGTCGGCGCTGAGATGATAGGCATGATAGATGAGTCTTTCCTTGAGCGGCTCAAGCGAGGAGACATATTCGTTCTCGGCGGGTCTACGTATGAGTTCCAGTTCTCTCGCGGTACAGTCGCCCAGGTGAAGCCTGCGCTCGGCAGGAGACCCACAGTCCCTTCATGGTTCTCTGAGATGCTTCCTCTGAGCTTCGATCTTGCGCAGGAGATAGGTAAGTTCCGGCGTCTCATGAGAGATAAGTTCAAAGAGGGCATGTCGAGAAAGGATGTGCTTGAGTTCATCAATTCTTATCTTTACGTCGATGAGAATGCTGCCGATGCAGTCTATGAGTATCTGCGCGAGCAGTATGACTTCGCAGTCATCCCGAATGACAAGGAGATAATGATAGAGCAGTACGCTGATGAGGATAAGAAGTATGCAGTCTTCCACACAATATATGGGAGGCGGGTGAACGACTGTCTCTCGAGGTCTGTTGCGTTTGTGGTGTCTAAGACATTGAAGCGTGACGTCGAGATCGGAGTGACTGACAATGGTTTCTACATCGCTTCCAAGAAGGCGATACCTGCAGCGCGGGCATTCTCTATGTTGGAGTCAAAGCGATTCCAGGAACTGCTTGACCTGGCACTGGACAAGACGCAGGTATTGAGCAGGCGATTCAGGCATTGTGCCGGGCGCTCTCTCATGATATTGAGGAACTACAAGGGGCATCGCAAGAGGGTCGGCAGGCAGCAGGTATCATCGATGATCCTGATGTCTGCAGTGAAGCGGATATCAAAGGATTTTCCCATCTTGAAAGAGGCAAGGCGTGAGGTGCTTGAGGACCTCATGGATGTCAATAATGCGACACGTATAATCCGGATGGTGGAGAACGGGAGCATAGCTGTCAAGAGCATAGACACTAACATCCCGAGTCCGTTCGCTTTCAATCTTGTGCTCCAGGGACATCTTGATATGATAAAGATGGAGGACCGCATAGAGTTCCTGAAGAGGATGCATAAGCTGGTGCTTGCAAAGATATCTCTGGATCAGGGAAAGAAGGATACTCTTGATGAGGATGTAAAGCAGGTCTATACTGAATTATGGCAGGATATGGAGGTAATAGATACCAAGAAAGGTATCGAGAGGGAGCGCCTCACCCGCCAGGCCTGGAACCTGAAGAAGGTGCCGATGTTCGCCAGGAAGGAGATTGTGAGGCTTCTTGATGGTGAGCGCACAGGCATACGCAAGGATTTCCTTGAGGCATTCCATAAGTACAAGGATGAGATCAAGAAGACCTGGCCCCGGGATTTGAGGTTGGTTGTTTCTAAGGCAGTTGAAGAGGTTGAGGCTCAGGATTCTTGAATCCTACTTATAGTATTCCTAACAGCACAGCCTTCCCCGCCTAGCGAGCTCTCGGAAAAATAAGCAGGAATCAACGCAGTTGGGCAACAAGAAGCTATTCATCAAATCGACAGCGAGCGCGGGATGGCAGTGCTGTTACTTGCTTATTGTTTGATTCTTGATAAACTACCTATTCCTATAGTTCCGATACTTCCCAAACCTTTATAAATGAACTTGCATTTGAATATGACATTAGGGGAGTTTGAAGAAGTCTATGCACTTTTGTCATTCCAGATTAAGTGAAAAAGGGTAAATGAGGTGACTTAGTTGGCAGAAAAAAGAAGGTTGAACTGCAAAATCTTTTCACACGTATCTGCTTCTAATCATGGGTTATACATCCTTTTCGCATTCATCCTCCTTGTCCTGCTTAGCGTGAGCTTCGTGCTTGCGACAGTATATCAGGAGTCTCCTGCAGACAGTCTGTTGACTTCAAGTGATAACAACACTATAGAGTTCAAATTCAACATCAGCGCTGCAGACGGGCTTGCTACAGGTGCTGTGGAGTGTAACCTGACGCTCAATGGTATAGTGGTAGCTACGAATTCAAGTGTTGTGAATGACATCTCTACAACATTAAAATCAAACACTTCATTCAATCAGGGCGCTAACCCCTGGTATGTGATCTGCGGCAACACTACCCATACCAACCAATCCACTCCAACCAGGACACTCAATTATGATTCAGTGAACCCTGACGTGACCAGTCCGTCTTTGAATGTCTCTGAAGTTAAGCTGGCATCGAGTATGGATGTCAATGTGACTGCTACGGATGATAATACAGTCGTTTCTGTTATGCTGAACAGTAGTATTCCTATGAGCTTGGTCGGTGGTGTATGGACTGCTACGACAACTCCAACAGCCCTTGGTTGCACAGCGGATGCTGTATGCACTCTCGGTTTCACTGCTACAGACCCGCCAGGTAATGTAAATGATACTGTTACGAAGACAGTCATTATCGATGATACTGCCCCTGTTGTGAATTTTGTGTATAACAGCTCAGATGTCAACAACAGCGCAAACAATTTTGTATTTAACATAACTGTGACAGAGATAAACACGAACGCTTCAGTGACTGCAAACGGACAGCCCATGTCACCTGTTGCAGGTACTGATCTATGGGAGATAACCGAGACCGGAGATATTCTCGGCTGCACTGTGACCACAAGCGCGTGCACAATAACATTCAACGCCACAGACGGAGCAGGAAACCTAGGTGCAGACACCACTACAATACAGATTGATAATGACGCACCTATAATGAGTGGAGAGAGTGTGAACGTGACTAAAGCCAGGATTGGCGATGATGTCATGATCCGCATCACAGCGACAGACACTCCCGGAGGAGTTTTATCAGTGACTGTAAATGGCACAGCGATGACTGACATGGGTGGCGGATTGTATGAAGTGAATGAGAGTGGCACTAATCTTAACTGTGGAGCAGACTCGTTATGTAATTTGACATTCACTGCAATAGATAACTTTGGCGCGGGAGATGATTCAGTTTATATAACATATACTACAGACAATACTGGACCTACTAACACGACAGCTTTCAGCGCAAGTCCAGGATCGACATCCGCAACTATATCTGCAACAATGAATGAGGCGGCAAAGTGTACTGTCGAATATGGTACTCACGCTGCTGCTGCAAGCTCTGCTGATAGCAGCGCATTCAGCACATCCATGTCAGTTGCGCTGAGCGGACTGAGCGCTTCAACAGTATATTATTACAACATAACTGATTGCTGGGATGAGTTAGGTAATGTAGCAAGTCTCAATGAAGGCGAGTTCAGCTTCACGACCTCCGCTTCTGTAATCACCAGCAGTGGTGGCGGTGGTGGTGGCAGTAGTGGTAGTTACATTATAAATTCCGAGATAACTCTTGGAGATATGACTGGTGCAGAGACATCTCTTGAGCTCAAGGATGGGGACTTCATCACTTTCGGCCATGATGGTGAGGATCATGAGGTGAGGGTGACGGGTCTCGGAAGATCTTATGCGGATATTGAAGTGTTGAGCGAGCCTCAGACTTTCAGGCTATATGTCGGCCAGAGCAAGGATGTCGACCTTGATGGTGATGCGAAAGCCGAACTGACTGTGAAGCTGATGGATATAGTATACAATAAGGCTCTTGTCAAGGTGACTTCATTGGTGACAAAGAGCTCTAAGATAGAGCTCCTGCCTCCTGCAAAGCGTACGCCAAGAGTGGAGCCTGTTGTTGAGCAGGCAGCAGCTGATGTCACTGAAGAGGCAGCTCCTGCAGAACCTGAGCCAGTTGCAGAAGTAGAATCTGATCTAGCTCCTACAGAGCCTGTTGTTGAATCTGATGTTGGCGCAAACTGGTATTGGTATGTGTTCTCAGGAGTAGTTGCATTGGTGCTTGTTGCACTTGCAGGTATGTACATCTTTGAGAAGAAGAGGCAGCACTAATTTTTTTCATTTTTTCTATATTTTTTTGATCTATCTATTCTACACAGACACTAGAAATATTTATAAACAATATTCTGAGTGAATCTTCTACAATGGTACCTGCTAAGAATAATTATGCTGAGAGTGACTTGGAACCTGTTGAAGAGAGGCATCCAAACGAGTCAAGATTTGGCAAGGTAAAAGATGGGCTGCATCATCATCTTGCTCATCTGAAGGGCTCACTTGTTAGGTTAAAGCAGTCCGCAATATATTCTGGTCAGAAGAAGAAAGATTCAGACGTAGAGAAGACTATCAACGAGTTGAAGGTGGTCAGTGCTCAGGCAGAGTTGCTTAAGCACAAGGAGAGTCTTGGAGAAGCGCATAATGATCTGAAGAAGACAGATTGTGAAGTCAAGAAGCCTGTTGCTCCAGTGACGCCTGACCAGGTCACTCAAAAACCTACTGAGCCTGTTGAAGAAGAGATTGGAGAATCGGAAGAATCAAGGATGAGCAGGGCAAAAGCAGAGCTGCTCAAGCATAAAGAAAGGCTCAAGGCTGCGCATGAGAAGCTGAAAAAGGCAGGTAAGGGCTCTGGAAAGGGCAAACCGTGAAAAGATTTGAAAAAGAAAAAAAATATGTGTGTGAGATGAACGAGGAACCCATATGATAAGACGTGAATCCTGTCAAATAAGCAGAAAGCTTTAAAACAATAAGGTATTCAGATAGTTCAAGAGGTATACGCATGAGAACAATAAGTTCAATATTCTTTTCATTTATTGCGGTTCTATTGTTATCTTTATCTGTATCGGCTGTGGTGCGTGAAGCAGGAGATATTACTGCAGATACTCGTGAGTGGACTCTTGTAAGGGGAGATATATTGAAGTTCACTCATAAACAGCTCTATCATGAGCTTACTGTTGAGAGTATATCTTCAAGATCTGCAAGGATCAGGCTTGATGAGCCTGAAGACACGTTCTCAATCTTAGAGGGGGATAGTCTTGATCTTGACCTGAACTCTGATGGAGTTCAAGATATCAATATGACTCTGTTAGGACTTTTTGTGGGTGGTGTACGTATTGAGCTGAAATCTTACGTCACTACCGCTTCGACTATTGATCTGTTGCCTCCCGCACCTGCCAGGACACCTACAAGGAGGAGCGAACTTCTGAAGGCTGAAGAGGAGATTATGCAGGAAGTGGCAGCACCAGAACCTGTAGAGGGGCCTGCAGCAGAACCTGTCATTGAGAGTCCCTCTATGACTGTAGAAGAAGGTCTTGGGACAAAGCTCTATTATTATGTTGGTATAATTGCAATAGTCATTATTGCTTTAGTCATCCTTATAGGATCAGTGGTCATGGACAGGCGTAAGACAGAAGAGGATGCTGAGAATGCACCGAAAGGGCAGGGACAGCAATATCCTGAAGGTCTGCAGACACCTGATGAGCAGAAAGCACAGCGAGAGGCAGCAGCCGCAGATCATAGTGTGCAGACACCGGCAGAAAAGACTCCGGCTGCCGAGCAGCCTGCTCCTGCAGAGCCTGAAAAGCCTGCGGAACCTGCAGCGCCAGAACCTGAACCTTCAGAGCCTGAAAAACAAGGACCCGAACCTGAAGCACCTCCTGAACAAGAGCCTGCTCCAGAGCCTCCCGTAACTGTTCCTAAAGCTCCAGAACCTCCTGCTGCTCCGCCTGCTGAGCAGAAGCCTGCACCAAGCACTCCTGTGGACAAGGATGTATACAAGGTGCAGAAGATAAATGATAAGATTACTCAGATAAAGCACAGGATGGATAATAGACACTAGACTGGCTGTATTGACGTTTCTGGTTCATTTCAGCAATTCTGACACGTATAACCTACTACCCAGTAACAACAAGTTTTAAATACTACTTCTTCCATTTTGGCTCTAAAAGGGTGGTTCGATCAGATTCAGATACTCATTTGAGGAGTAGTTTCAGGGTGGATGACCATGAGATTTTTCGAATTCGATGATGAAGAGCTTGAAGATAAGACTATGCTTGAGGAAGAGGAAGAAGAGGAGGAAGAAGGAGATAGGCCTAGCTCTGATCCCAAAGATTCTGACTCATTCATAGATTCCGAAAGCGAAGAAGAAGAGACTTATGAAGAGTTTTCAGAAGTCGATGATGAAGATAAAGATGAGTTTGATTATAGTTCTGCAGAAGCATATGATGATTGAATGACTGTTTGTTTTTTCTTTATTCTTGGTGTGTTGAAGATTTATATTATGTGGTCAAAGAAAATGAGTGATATTGTGGATAAGATCAAGGATATATATGGCAAAAAGACCATTGCCGAAACATTCTCAGGAATGAGTGTTGCGAATCCTGTGATGGCATCACTTGAAGTTCTTGTTCTAGGTATGGATGATCTGGTATCGCTTAAATCAAGGATCATCAAGACTGCTGTAGCTTATATCCTCATGCCTGCTGTGATGGAAGGTAGAGGTGGTGTCAGGAGACTTGTTGGAGTCACTGATGATTCTTCTGAGAAAAAGAAGTCTTTTGTTGATGGGGTATATGGTTCGAGCATAGGTCTCTTATTGAGTGTTGCTACATATGTTGGCAGTGGGGAGACTGATTTCAAAAAGATTGCAGGTGCAGTATGTCTGGGTTTTTTGATGACGCCTCCTGTGATGTATATGATTGATACATATAAAGATGTGATGGGTATTAAGGAATCAAAGAGGAGAATCCCTAAATGTTTACGATCCAGAAGTAAGAGTGTGAGAAGGACGCTGACTGCAGGGTTATTGGCTGTGGGTATGTCGTTTCCTGCAGTATATTGCATGACAGAAGATACGAGTGTATCTGATCGCGTGGAACATTATTCTTCAGAAGTTGTTGAGTATGTCCGATCATATGATGCAGAGTGATTGGGGATAGAGATTATTCCTGATATCCCCATCTGAAATCAATTTCTTCGAGATCATCTTCATCATCATAATCGAGATCTGTGATGTATATCTTGGCATAATCCCCTTCTAATGTCCTTATCCAGAACCTGTCACCCTCATTGATGTTTTCAGCCATTCCACCATAACCAGAACTTGGAGGGTCTATCATATCATTGAAATCAAGCCCGTCTTCTTCACGTATCTCTGCACATTCTCCGTCGGAACATTCCCCCCTGAGATCGCCGTCTAGATTGAAGAATATATCTCCATCATCAGGGTCGGTGGTCGTCCTTTCTGCGCTGAAGTCAAAGAAAAGGTGTTCATTATCTGATTCTGGGGGCATGCTTATCGTACCAGTGATCCACCCATCATCTTCGCTAGTCACATTATCGCTTGCAGTGCAGCAGTCATCATCCTCTTCGCACTCATATCCTCTTGGACAGCATCCATCATTATCTTTGGGCTCTTTTATAGTATCAAAAGTACAGTACGCGTTCTTGTTACCTGCAAAGGCGCATTTATCTCTGGTGCATACATCATCATCTTCACAGTCGGCGTTAAGATTGCATGCGACATCTATGCAATCACCGTACTGGCATAGTTGTAGGTCAGCACAATCGCTATGGCTTGCGCATCTCTTCTCGACACACTTCTCCAGCTTGCATTCATACCCTGTCTCGCATCCACAGTCTCTTGCGCAGTCGTTACAATTCTCATCACCCTCGCAAGTGCCATCTCCACATAATGCGGGTTTATCACAGTCATCAGGGCAGGATTCATGATCCTCAGTCTCATCACATTCATCATCGCCGCATACGATGGGCTTTTCACAGTCATCAGGGCAGGATTCATGATCTTCTGTTTCGTCACATTCATCATCACCACAGACTACTGGTTTCTCACAATCATCAGGACAGCTTTCATGATCTTCAGTCTCATCGCATTCTTCATCGCCACACACGACTTCAGGGCTACAATCTTGAGGGCAGGCATCTGAAGTCTCTCCTACGCTACAGTTACCGTCTCCACATGAAGCTATATGCCTGACTTTCATGCTGTTCTCTTTATCCTCTGCTTCATCACATGCTGTCAGAAGAAGTAGTGCACATATCAAAAGTAGTGTAAGAAGTACGCACTTCACCTTCTTTTTTGTCATACGCACCCATAAAGAAATCGCATTTATAAATATTTCTCATCTATTGTTCTGTACACAAATTCTTTCACATCAGACACAAGGATCTCTGGATCGTCTTTGTTGAATGGTTTGTAGTCTCTGCGTCTCTTGTTGAAGCAATGGTTCTTTCCTGCAAATATCTTGCTTGATGAATCAGGGTATCTGTTGAAGCTGCTCACAAACCTTTCTGCCGTGGCAGGATGGGTTGTGCCGGTCACTTCATCTTGTCCTGCTATGGCAAAGCGCACAGGTTCGGATATTTCCTCATCATCCAGTTGCACTCCGAGGGGGCCATAATTTATACCTGCCAAAGAGTCAAGCAGTCTATGCTGTAACGACTTTATCTGTATGTCGGGGTCTTTTGTCCTTGTATCTCCGATGCTGGGGAATGTACTTATGCCATAGAGGCCTGCAACATTCAAGCCATGGCGGTTCTTTGCCGCGACTGATATGGGCATGCCCATTGAGTGCGCAATATAGAACACTCTGTCGGTTTCAATTTCATCTCTCATCGTACTGTCTATCTGGGCAAAATCATCTATGCACCGATCTGTATTGCAAAGACCTCTGCCACGCATCTCGCTGATGTATACTGAGAATTCTGCTCCCATCTGCTTACCAAAGAACTCAACATAATGTTCCTGGTGTCCGCTGAAACCACATAGTACCAACAGAAGGGTATCTGACTGCGTATCTGGTGTTATCAGTGTCCCTGGCAGATCCAGTTTTCTTTTGTCGTCTGCTGCCCGCTTCCCTACTGCGATAGTGGTCTCTTTGATCTTCATGTCTTCAGATTACCTAGTTTTCTTTATAAAAGTTACTGATTTGTAACCACCAATAAGTAGTTAAAAACCGAAACCTTTATATGTGAGAACTACAGATTAAGTAATGGAGGGTCTTAAAATGAAAACAAGAAGCATAGATAAGTTTTTCCGATCGGTATCCTCGCATGGGATCGAAGGAAACTTGCAGGTAGATTACCTGACAATACATGA
>JAUVBP010000054.1 GCA_030591125.1 Candidatus Woesearchaeota archaeon
GATCTCGTAAGGCACCAATTCACCAGAAGGCTTGTTCGCCTCCTTGAGCTCATTACCCTCCAGAGGCTGGATATTTATGTGGATGCCGAGTAGCTTCTGCAGCTTGTCGATGTTGCTCCCTTGCTTACCTATGATAGAAGCGATGGACCGCTCAGGCACTTTTACAGTGCACTCATGCTCTGAAGGGAAATCCACTACCAC
Organism: Candidatus Woesearchaeota archaeon; assembly: GCA_030591125.1. Taxonomy (GTDB): domain Archaea; phylum Nanobdellota; class Nanobdellia; order Woesearchaeales; family UBA11576; genus JABMQF01. The sequence goes on from JAUVBP010000054.1 coordinate 202, forward strand.
GATGTCAGCATACTTGGTGAAGACATGCTCGACCTCAACCCTGGCAAGCTCTTTCAGAGGGGAAAGAGAACTCGTACCTGCCGCAGCACTCACCGGCACCACAACAGTCTCTTCACCATAAGAGTAGAGCTCAAACTCAAGAGTGTTGCTCTGGAAATCATAGACTGTCACAATAGGACGGGCAAGGTCTGCCTCAGTCATGCCTGAAGGAACTTTCACTTCCATGCGCACGCTGAAAATCTTGGCGATATTACCATTCTTGACAAACAGGACCGTATCAATCACTTGAGGGATTGTACCAAGCTCAATCCTGCCGATGAAACGCTGGATGGCATCGATGGCATTTGTCGCGTGCATCACACCCACCATACCCACTCCAGACAATCTCATGTCAGCAAAGAGACGGAAGTCTTCAGTGTTCCTCATCTCGTCGAAGATAGTATAATCAGGCCTGCTCAAGAGCAGTATGTCATGTATCTCCTGCGGAGTACCGTGAGAGATCGCATATTGGGTGATCGCATCAGGAAGCTGAAGGTCCCGCGGAGCCTCTACAGTCTTGACTATCTTTTCCTGAGATGCATAATGCTCAGCCAATGCCTGGGCGAACGTGGTCTTACCATGACCTGGCGCTCCTGCGATGAGGATGCCTTCTGCCTGTTTACCTATACGCTCCATGACCTTTTCAGGAAGCTTGTAATCCACAAGGTCAAGCCTCTTCACAGGACGTACAGCAGTTATCTCCCACCCATCAGAGAATGGAGGACGGGTTATGACGATACGATAGTTCTCAAACTGCACGATAGTGGACCCAGGACGCTCGATCTCAATGAAACAATCCTTACGCACACCTGCCTCTTCGATGATCTCAGAAGATATGTTGCGCACTTCCTCTCTTGTGAGAAGCTTAGGACGGAGCTTCACGAAATCCCACTGACCAGGACGGCCTTTCTTTGCAAAAGGTTCGACATTCTCCCTCAAGTGCACGCTCATGGTAGTCTCGTCAAAGAAAGACTCAAGGATGAGGGCTTTCTTTATCATGCTCACATCAAGAAGCAGCGTCGGGATGCCCGTCACTTTCGCTATACGTGCCTGTACATCATCATTAGTGACAAGAGTTGCACTGTTCTCATAAGCAAGAGCCCTTATCAGAGAATCTATCTCTCCAAGCTTGGCCTGATTTATCTCATAAGCGTTAGGCCTCTTGCCAGAGAACTCCAGCTCAAAACCCTGAGAACCTGAAAGGGTCCTCAGACGGTCAAGTTCATCAAGCCCGAGATAACCGATCGACTTGTTCTGGTTGGCCTGATGCTCAAGCTCTGCAAGCACAGCCTCATGGATCAGGACCTTCTCAGCGACAATCTCCTTGCTCTCAAGCCTCTTCGAGAGAAGACCTTCTATTATCACAGATGTATCTGGAACAACAATCTCAAACTTACCATATTTATCATCTTTCTTAGCGACCATATCTAAAACCCCATAATATCTTATATCATATAATCGTGATCACTCACGCAATCCTGGTGGAGGAAGCATGCTCTCTCTCGCATCCTCGACACACCTAGTGTAATCAGGAGAAGAGCTCCAACAGCACGAACCATCGTCGCAACCGCAATCGACCAGGCTCAGACATTCATATTCCGGAAGGAACTCGCAGGTCGTGACCATACCAGTATCATCCTTCACTGAAGCGACACATAGCTGGCCTGAACAACCATCACGCTTACAATCAGAGTCGACCAGGCATTCAGCCCTCTTTAAAGAAGATACGCACTGATTATTCCTGCAATGTTTTCCGAAACTACAATCAGAGCTTTTCAGGCACTCATATGTCTGCATGCACTCACTGTTCACACACCTGCTCACCAGATTTCCTGCTATGCCTGTACAGAAATCAGGACAGACCTGAGAATCATCCACATATTTATCGTAATAATCCTTATTTCCAAGGAAACAGTCGCCTGTGAATGTATCAACACCACCACAGATACAATCAGCATCTTCTGAACAGGACCCTGAAGCCTCGACTTCCGCTCTTGAAGGTACTGTTGTCCTTTCTGACCCTTCAGGATCAGGCGCTCCAGGTGAACAGCCTGCAATCAGCAGGACCGTAAATGCAATGATGAAGACAGATAGGATTCTCATGATTATCATCTCATACTAGTACCAGTAAACCCTATTTAAATAGGTTTCGCAGCCACCTGTCAAGGTCATGGAGAAATATGACTGTACGCTGGCCAAACGTGACATTGATGAGACTTATCTCAAACTCTTCCTCAAGCGTATACAGCTTACCGTTCAGGTCCTTGTAATTGATTGACACAGTGAACGTGTTAGTGTCCATCGAGAGGTCCCCGCTATCCAGATTGAACATGAACTTCTTATCACCAGTCATCTCGCCGATCTCCAGCTCTTTTTCCAGACCTATCCCTTCGAACTTGAGAGACACTTCCTGTGGCAGAGATGTTGACCCTTTCCTCAGCAGGAAAGAGAAAGCATACGGCTTCTTGAACTCTATCTGGGAAGGGTACTCTACCTCCTCAATCACTACTTTCGGCGCATCAAGTACCTCGAGATCATAGAACACAGATCTTGACACGTCATTCCCTTCAACACTGAACGGTATCTTGTTCACACCTGGCTTCGGCGACAATACCTCATGGATAAAAGACTTTGCCTGAGATATCCCAAGATCATCTGTCTCACAGTCATCAGTAAAACAGAAATCAAGATCCTTGAAAGGGAAATTGCCTGTGTTCTTGGCAGTGCATATCACCTGAGGAACATCATATACATAGTAAAGCTCCTCCCTCGGGAAACACTCGACAGAGACTTTCTTTGAATAGACCTTGTCCCCCTCTTTCTCTGCAGCATCCACCATTGCCTCAAACTCATCATGCGTAAAGACTGTGGCGCCAGGGAGGACCATAAAATCCGAACCCGCAGTATTGTTCATCGTATCAGCGAGCGTCAGGGGAAACTTGTAAGTGTAATGCGTGTCAAGATTATCAAGCACCTTCACGATCCAGTACACCCTCTTTGTCTCAAGAGGCTCAAGCATCACAGCACGGTAGTTGTTGCCATCCACCTCCAGCTCATTTATCCGTGAGAGGTAAAGGAAAGTCGAGGCATAACTATCTCTTGTGTTCTTCACAGTCGCTTCGACCAGGTTGTAAGAGCCGATGCCCACCCGTTCCTGCAGAACGTCAAGCTCAAGCTCGAAAATATCTCCAATATTCCCCTCATACTTCACAAGATCAGCATCTATGACGAGAGGGTTTGCTGAGATGTCGACATCCCTGCCGAGCCATTCATAGCGGGTATCAGGATCCGCGCTATCCACAGCCTGCTTGAGCTTTATGTGTGTAGGGTCTATGTAACCATACTGCCCATAAGTCACGTCGAAAGGGACCCAACCGGTCCCGGGAAAGTAGACCTCTGCCCAACCATGCGCACCCCAGTTCTCAGGGAACTGCGGAGCCTCAGTATACGCTATACCCGCCACGAAACGCGCAGGTATCCCCACTGCACGGAGCATCGCGATAAAAAGTGTGGACAGCTCATCGCAGACACCGTCCTTCCTCGCCAACACCCAACTTGCCTTGTTTGTCGACTTGATGTTCAGCGTGCTGAGATCATACTTGATGTTCTCCTTGGTCCAGTCAGCAAGAGTGAAAACAACTGAGTAATAATCAGTATTGCCTGCTGCAAGTGCAGAAGCCCTTGCAATCACTTTTGGATCATCAGAATCTATAGTCTTGGTGGATCTTGTATACTCAAGCACCTCATCAGAAAAACCAGAGTAAGGGAAACTTATCTTACGCACATCATAAAGCTTGTTCGTCGTCTTTATCCTCGAACTTATCTTGAAGCTCACACTTGAAGGTACCGGCTCTTCCCATCTGAATAGGTATTCATCACCGACGCTTTCCGCATCAGGTTCTGTAGATATCCTCACGATCGACTGCAGAGCATCCTGCTTCGGGATGAAACTCACATTGGCAGTCACGTAATCCAGCTTGGATCCTGTATCACGGTGTATGTCTACGCTCGATGATACCTCAATATCGACAGTCACATGCTCTGCCTGAAAATTCCATGCGGCGAGCGCCTCAGGTGCAGACAATAGGAACAATACAAGAACCAGTATAGACAGTCTCTTTTTCATTTTGGTATATCAGAGATAAAGTAAAAATAGCGGGGGATGGATTTGAACCATCGACCTAAGGGTTACCTCCGCAGGAGGTTCCGGAAAGGGAACCTTTGCGTTATGAGCCCTTCGGGCACTCCTGGCTGCCCTACCCCGCTATGTTGGTGTTCTTGAGGAAAAATGGACGATATATAAAGGTTGTGCTGATACGGATATATCAGGCATTCTAAAAAGTAACTTTTATAAGCACAAACTGCTCTGAAAACATCGCATAAAGAGGTGCCCTTATGGGATATGACAAAGAGACAGAAGCACACCTGAAAGAAGTGCAGGATCTCAGGGATGCACATTTCATTCCTAAGAGCGTAAAGAAAGAGCTAAAAAAGCAGGACAAGGAGTTTACAAGCCTGCTCCACGATATGAAGGATTCATTTCCTCCAGAGACATTCAAGGATACTGCAAGACAGTTCCTCACAGACATGCTGGCATTACGTGCGTCAAAGACCGCTGAGCTCATCCTTTATGCATATTCTATAATGGGTTCAAAGCTTGTCCTTGATGCGGCTATGAACAAGGATCTTAGAGATTATATCGAGCGCACACTTTCCGAGGAGGTCGCAGGGTCTTTAGAGCCTATGATGGACTCCTTATCACATCATGCACATCTACTCGGCAGCTCTAAGCTAAGCTCATATATACATATGTTAATCGATCAGATAGGACATTGCAATAATGATATAGAGCACCTTACACGTGATATCAAACATGATTCCTGGAATGCTTCAGATGCAGTAGATACTGCAAAAAAGAATTTCAAGACTGCTGTAAGGAACATCGCATCTGCAATCCAGCCGTTCAGAGATACTGTCAAGAAGGACGTACAAATACACGCGAGAGGCGCTGAAGCCACATTTTCCTGAGTCAAGTGCTCAGAACCGCTAAAACCGAAATCTTTATATAGGATTATTTCGTTCTTTTATTATTCATAAGTAGTTAAATGTCTGTTGAGGGGAGCTCTTTGGATGACTGGCGGAAGAAACAAAAATTACATCTTCAAGGCATAGAACGCGCTGTGAAGCCAGTATTTGAAGGCACTAAGGAGTATAAAAAAGAGCTAGGGGAGATCATGCTCAATCTGGAGCTTGTAGAACGCCCAAGATTGTGTTCTTTAGTCCTTGAACACCGAAGACCTGCTGTTTCTTCATATGACGGGAAAGATACGAACGTTACAGACTATGCAGACATAGAAATACCTGAAAGACAGGAAATAGGCTTAATTTCTACTTTATACCTTGAAAACGCTTTGAATTACCCTTCTTTAACCCGATTCAGAGACAGATTCCTGGCAGATACTGATGACCTTATAGAAGCAATAGACGCCCTGTTCCTAATAATCAGAGACTATGAGAACAATACAATAGACACAGGCAATAATATCATAGGCCAGGGCAAAGGCAGGAAAGCCATTGTCAGCGTCACCAATATGGGCATCCTGCGAGGCTTTGACGCACCAGGCCTGCAGAAGCTTCCAGACACTTACAATACCCATTTCTCAAATCCAGGAAGGATATACCTCCCGCCGATGAGCAACGGCCAGATGATACAGATCGCAAAGATAGCGTATTTCAATTGAGATATCAATTCTCCACACCAACCTAAATCACAACTAATTTAAAGTACTATTTTTCTTCGAGACCCACTAAGTAAAGCAATATGCCGCGGTCGCTTAGTCTGGCCATAGCGCCGGATTGCTAAGAACCTTGTGTCCTTATGACACCAACTGTGGTTCGCAATGATCCGGTGTCCTCCGGGGCACGGGGGTTCGAACATGCTTACTGGCGTAAGAGCTTTCAACGCCAGTACGTCGAAAGTCCCCCCCGCGGCGTTTTTGTTTTACATTCTCTCATTATCACAAAATATAAATACCGCCATAGAGTCACCACTGCTTGAGCTTTCTTAGGGGAGATTGAGGTGAAGATAGGGTGAGAAATATGAAAATGAGAAATACTATCTGCGCGATCATCGCGATCATGACTGTTCTTGTCCTGCTGATAGCAGGATGCACTGCACCGACATGCTACCCGCCGAGCAAGATACTCGGCAACGCGTGTTGCATAGATGAAGATGACAACAATATCTGCGACTATGAAGAGCAGGCAGAGGAAATTGAAGAGGTTGTCGAAGAGGAAGAAGAAGCACCTGAAGAGACTGTCGAAGAACCTGAAGAAGAAGAAACAGAACTTACCATCGACGAACCTGAAGAGGAGACTGGACCTGAATACACCTTCGGTAAACAAGACATGGTACTGGGAGAGCCACGGACGTATCTCGCAGTGAATGAGATGCTGGCATTCAGGAACTCAAGAGATAGGGGGATATTCGAATACATGATAATCACAGTACAGAACCCTGGAAAGACAACAATAACACCGACTGTCGAGCTATTGTTCGAGAACGCAAGGATTGAAGAGGCGACAAGCACTGCACTGAAAGAGTACAAGCTTGACGCATTGAAGCCTGGCGAAAAGCTGGTCGTCAAGCAGAACCTCGGAATAAGGTTCTCACAGATAAACAAGTCAAGGACCGTGACAATAACCGTGTATAACCGGCTTTCAGCACCAAGAGTGGATCTTGGAAAGCTGGAATTTGAGGTAGTCCCCACAGAATACATGGAAAGCATGGAGATATTCACTTACGGATTGCCTGAGTACAGGTAAAAAAATCTTTTATTTATTTTCTTCTTTCTTAGGCCTGAAGGTCACGTAAGCACCAGCGACCAGGAATATAAGCACTGCAGCAAGCACAAAAGAGGCATACTCAACAAATTGGCTGCTCGACTCAAGGCGTCCGACATTATCTATTATCCCAGAAGCCTCTTCATCCAGAGGCAGTTCGCTCACAAGTTCTGCTGCAAAATTCCCTTCCTGTGCAGGCTCGGCAATCACATCCTCTGACCCTTCTTCAGCATCATCATCTCCACCGATGATAAGGACCGTAGGTTCAGGAGCAGGCGGTGATTCAGGCTCAGCAGGCCGCGCCATCTCTTCCTGGCGCGCCAGGAAATCTGCCACCGACAGCGTCTCGAGCTCTTTCTCTGAAAGTACTGTCACGACAAAACGGTCATCACCCCTGCGCGTATCATACTCGCTCTCCAGTGCTATCTTGAAAGTATACTTTGAAGGTCTGGCCTTCCTATACACTCCAAGTGTCAGGTTGACCTCATGAGCTCCTGCCTTATCAAAAGAGAAAGTCCTGACCTCACAGTCCCAACCATAAGGGCAAGGATCAAGAGTGACATCAAC
>JAUVBP010000135.1 GCA_030591125.1 Candidatus Woesearchaeota archaeon
AAAATAAAAATAAAAAATAAATAAAAAAATCAAGCATGCGCGTTCCAGGATTTCCTTCCCATGAACTTCAGCTTATCATCTGAGCGCTCTTCAACCCTCGGGCCTCTGGATGAGCTGAAACCACCACTTCTCGGAGGCCTGTCACCACCATATCCACGACCACCAGCCCTGCCATCTCCACCGGCATGCCTCTGGTATCTTCGCGGGACCCTGCCGAATCCTCTGTCCGAATCACGTCCACCACGTCGATCCCCTCGGGCACCTCGCGCATCGAACTGCAATTTAGGGAAATTTATCCTCGGCATCGCCTCAACACGCACATCGTAGAACCTAAGTATACTGTTGAAAGTGTCATAGTCCTGAGGGCTCAATAGCGTTATCGCCTTGCCAGTCTCTCCTGCTCGCGCAGTCCTTCCGACCCTGTGGATATATTCCTGAGGGTCCTGTGACAGGTCATAATTGAAGACGTGTGTGACGTCCCTTATGTCTATCCCTCTTGCAGCGACAGCAGATGCGACAAGCACATTAGGTTTCCCATTCTTGAAATCAGCCATCACTGAAAGCCGCCTGTTCTGGCTGAGCTTTCCGTGGATCATCTCGGACTTGATGCCCTGCCGTCTCAGATTATGAGACACCATCTCGACAGTACTTCGCTTTGCGCAGAAGATTATCGAGAGGCTTGTCGGTTCATTCTTGAGCAGATGCACAAGAAGAGAGAACTTCTCATGCGCCTCGATATTATAGTAATGCTGCTCGAGGAACTCAGACTTGACCTGCGACTCAGACTTGACGACTTCAGGATCATGCATGTGCTTCTTCTTGAGCCGATTGACCTCGTCAGAGATTGTCGCTCCGAAAAGAAGGACCTGCTTCTTCTCAGGCATTGCCTGAATTATCCTGTCCACATCCTCTATGAAACCCATGTCCACCATCTTGTCAGCTTCGTCGAGTACCACCTGCTTTATGTGTGAAAGGTCTATGTTCCCTCTCTGGAGGTGATCAAGAAGCCTTCCTGGTGTAGCGACGACGATCTCTGCCTTTGCCATGGCAGTTATCTGAGGGCCGAGTCCCACACCGCCGAAGACGGTCGTCACGGAAATTCCCATGTATTTGCCGAACTTCTCAAGCTCTTCAGCAATCTGCAATGCAAGCTCCCTGATCGGCGCCATTATCAATACCTGAAGACCTTTCTTCGGTTCTATCATCTCTACGATAGGAACACCGAATGCAGCAGTCTTACCAGATCCTGTCTTTGATTTCCCTATCAAGTCCTTCCCGGACCTGATGATAGGTATAGCATCACTCTGTATAGTCGTGGGTTCTTTTATCCCTAATTCTGCAAGTGCTTTCACTATCTTAGGGTCTACATTTAACTCTTCAAAATTCATTTTACTAACTCCTTGGAATATCGTGTAACTCTCGCTCGGCTCTTTTCAGCCAGCTTCTCACAAGACACCATTCGTTTGGCGCTTGGCATCGCATCCTGAGGGTATATCACGTGAAACAGAATAAGCATAAAATCAATGTTTATACCCTCTGTTTCTGCCTTCCAATTGATCTTTTCGATCGGTTGTAAGCATCAAGTTCTGATACTTACTTTTAAATCTTGCGTAAATAGTGTCCAAGACACGTCAAAATCACGCTCGATATATGAGAAAGTACGGAAGTAGTATATAAACCTTTCGTTTTTATCGTCACTTTATAGTGGTAAATCATAGAAATGTTTATTAGTGACCCGTCAGCCCCATAAAATATGAGAATAACAACCTCGCTATCAAATTATGATGTTCTACGTAGAGTCGCACCATATGCTATCTATGCAGCAATAGGCTTCTGTGCATGCACAAAAGCACACCAGCAACCACCGGAATTCATCCTGAACAAGCTTGGAGAGAGTTCTCAAACAATACCTCAGAAACAGGAAGCTGAACAGATAGTACACAGACCATTCCACACCCATGATGCCTGCCATTCAACACATGACGGTCTTGCAGATCACTTCTATGCAGAGAGCTGCAGCACACACGCCATGCCTGCAGAACCTCCTGAGGAAAAAGTGCACCCAAAAGTACAGAGGACATATGATCAGTATAAAGAAGGCGGAAAAGATTCAGACAGCATAAGCGGAAAGATACGCCACTCGCAAAAATACACAGGTTACCTTGAAGGCGCTGCAGAAAGATACAACATCCCTGTTGAACTCCTACGCGCACAGATGATACATGAGAGCAACATGAAAGAGGATGCTGAGAGCCATGTAGGTGCACGCGGACTGATGCAGATAATGCCAGCAACAGCCAAAGGAATACATCCCAGCTGTCTTGAGAACATCACAGACCCTGCTACAAGCATATACTGTGGAGCAAGGTACTTAGGTCAGATCATGGAACAGTTCAATGGAAATGAGACTATGGCACTTGCAGCCTACAACTGGGGACCTCACAGGGTGAAAACTGGATTGACCAGGCAAGGCATAGATCTTAATGTGTGCAGTCAGGAACAGAACCAGTACCATATGCTTGATTATCCGACGCTACCGAACGAGACAAGACAGTATATACAGAGGATAATGGCGACAAAGAAAGTGATACAGGACAGGAGAGACAAGCAGAAAGATATCAAGCATAAGAAAAACAGGCCTATTTATGCACGCACCAGAAAAAGATGATCCTGATCCACTCAAGACACTCAATCTTTAGGTAACACAAACCCTTTCTTCACAAGACGTGCTATGTATGGATAGAGGATGTTCGCGTTCCCTGCGAGACATCTCTTGGATACATATATCGTGTTGTCCTCTATGCTTATCGGAAATGCTTTGCAAGTATCTGACCTTTTCGGATCCTTATGTATAGAACACATATTATCTTTCAGGCTCGGGCAGGGATAGTCCTTATCGCCCATGTATAATGAGTAATTACCATCTGAAAGGGTCTTGAGGAAGCCTTTCTCAAAGAATTCATCTTCTCTCCCCTGCAGGGTCAGCTCCATCTGTTCTGGCGTCAGGACAAGATAACCTTTTCTGCAACAATATGCATTGCATTCCTCTATGCAGAACTTACCTATATCGTACCTTGCAGCGTCAAGGATCTGCTTGACATCCTCATCGATGTCTGCCTCAGACCCTGCCATCTAGAAATCCACATCCAACTGCAACAGCTTCTTTGTCAACGGTGCGAATTCACGCTTGATGAACATGACTTCCTCCATAGGGATCATGGTCGTCGATATGTCATCTTTCGATACACCAAAACAGTCAGAGCACATATCGAAACACTTCTTGGCCTCTGCATAATTACGATGTGCAGAAAGCACTATCGAATCAGTCAGTGAAGACACTGCAAAGAACATCGGGTTCTGGCATCCGGGTTTCCTATGTGCCACAGGACCTGATCCCTGCATCGAGTTCGAGCATATCACACCCATGAGCTCAATACCTATCTTCTTCAGGTCAGGCCAATTGACAACCTTCAATATCCCTCTGTCGAGCAATGACTTACGCAACTTGCATACCGTGGGGACAGATATCCCCAATATCTTCGACAGCTCAAGCACCGTGCTCTCAGGATACCTGACAAGACCATACGCAAGGAGCTTCTCATTCTTAGTCAGCCTATATTGCGCATACTTCACCTCATCGCACATCCCCTCATCCATGTCAAGACCGAACTGCCTGTTGATTATGCTCGCGAAATTGAAATAGTTATAGAATATCGAACGTTCTGTAGAAAAATGGATGACTTCATGAAGTTTCTTATCGATATCATCCTTCACATATTTCACATCAAAACCATCACGGATCTGTTTGTATATCGACCAGTCAGCAGAGAACATAAGACAGAAGAACTCCTTCTCTGTGAACAATATTGAGACCTTCTCAGGAGTCGTCACCATATTGTCTATCAGCCCTCCCTTTTCACGCAACCTCTGGACCTGTCCCTTATCAAGAGAAAATGTCGCACGTTCGGTACTCAGGAGACTGCAACCCATCAAGTCAAAACGCGGGATGTACATCGTCTGG
>JAUVBP010000161.1 GCA_030591125.1 Candidatus Woesearchaeota archaeon
CCAGTTATGCAATATGTCTTCTGCAGCCTTGTCGCTGCAAAACCTCTTGATCTTACGAAGAGGTCGCACGAAGTGACATCATTGCCTGCAGCAGCAACCTCTCCCATACACCCATACACCTGCTTGTCATAACCAGCATCCCAGCAGGGCTCAACATCATTCTCTGACACTGCAAGGCCAGTCAGGCAATGGGCCTTGCTGTAGTAATCAGTTATATCGTTGCACTCACGGATCTTCGAGTCGATGTTCTGCGATTCCCCAAAATGACCTATACACTCTTCTCTCTTATCACCTGCTTTGCTGCAGTAATTCCTATCCTCTGAAACTATCGCGAAATCATAATAGCAGGACTCGTCACCGACACAAGCAGTCTCAGGAGACAGATCCGTGAAGAAGTAGAACTGACCATGCAGATACTTGTCATCATCATCTACAAGATCTGTAGATACTATCATGACCCCATCACCAAGATCAACCTCATAGTCCACATCACTACCCGCGATGCCTTTTACGATGATGCCCTGTATCCCTAGCTGCTTATCCACCCTACGGGCAAGAAAATTAAACTCTTTTGAACTGAACCTCTTGCCGTAATCATTGATGAACAGGCTACGCAATGCAGTGTAGCTCTTCCTGTCCCAGGTACTGGCGAAGAGTTCAGCAGACTCCCTCTTTGCGATCTGCTCTGTAGTCTCAACCACAGGCTCAGGCTTAGGCTCAGGCGCTATCTCAGGAGTCTCACGAGTGTCACATATGCTATTCGCATTCGCATCCAGACAGCAAGAGCTGCCTATCATGACATTTGGAGGTGCACACATCATCTTCTGTGCACACCCTGTGATCATGATAGTGATGACTAAAAGAATAAACGTGAATATGCTTGCCCGTATGATCTTATCAAGATACATCCTGTCTCCCCCATATGCCAAAAAACATCAAAAAAATATCAAAAAAAAGAAAAAAATTACTCTTTTTCCTCGATGTGTATCGTTCCCTGCACCGTAGGTCTAGCAGTCGAGAACCAGATTATCTTACCCGGCTCCTCGAACTTGTAGCTCCAGCTCTCACCCGCAAGTATAGGCTCAGGTTTCACACCTGCATTCCGCTGGCCACTCCACCCGATTATGTGCAAGAGCTTGTCATTCACGTTACGCCATTCGACTGTCGTGCCGACCTTTATGGTCATCTCTTCAGGATACGCCTTAAGGTCCTTCAATGAGACAACACGATAGTTCTGCGCAGTCTGCTTCTCTTCATCTTCATCAGAAGACTCTTCTTCATCAGAGGCTTCATCATCAGACTCTTCGTCTGCAGGCCCGTCAGGACTCTCTTCTTCCTCGGCAGCCGCCGGCTCGTCCTCAACTTCAGGTGCAGTGATATCAGACCCCACATCATGGATCGCATCATCTGGAAGTTCCGGCTCATCCACACCCTCAGGACTTTCGACGTCTTCAACGACAACATCTTCTGCTGACTCCTGTGACTCATCAGAACCACAACCAGAAATCGCCAACAAGAAAGACAACAACACTATAATCCCAAATATATTTCCTTTTTTCATAGGCTGACCAAAAAGAAGTGGTATTTAAATATTTTACTGAACAGATACTCAATCACCGATATACGGCAGGATAAGTTCCTTATAGAATATCTTGCCCGCATGGGTGATGACATACTCTTTGGTGAACTCTGCCGCAGCCCTGCAGATGTCACTGTGCCTGTAATTCCTGGATCTTAAACAGGCAGTCTCGTCAGGACTGAACTCTTTCTCATACATGAAAAGATCTGTCGTAAGAAGTATACGTAATGCAGGGACTGCTTTTGCCTGATACGGCAGCGAGAAATACACAGAACACCTATGCAATCTAGGCGTCTCATAACCCCCCCAGTAACCTGCTTCGGCGAGAAGATCGTCACGCGCAGATTTAGGTATCTTCACATCACCTTCGGCATTGGCCCCTACCCCCATTATATCTCCTGACTCAAATGGAACTTTTACAGCAGGTCTCCACAAATATGATGTTGCAGCCATCTTGACTGTCTCTGGCTTCACTATAGCCTCATCCCCTTTGCCTAACTCATCCAAAAGACCTTCAAGAGTGAAGTACTTGACGAATATCTTGCTATCTCCAGAATCCTTAAGATTGCTGAACCCTTCGCCTTTCTTTGGAGGATATGCATTCAGCTTTCCTGAAAAGAACTGCAGGATCCCGTTAGGCCGTGCGCTGATAAGGCCGAGAGGGACAATACTATCCATTATAGGTGATAACCTGCCTTTGAAGTACTCCTCACTCAACTCCCTGAACAATGCCTCTTTTACCGAAGTATCAAGAGCCCATGCCTGCGAGAAGCGACCATATCCCCCAGGAGTCTTCAGCTTTCCTTGCGGACCTATATCCTCTATAGACCTGCACTCACGTCCGAGAAGCATGTGCCAATCCCCCTCTATGATACGTTCAAGCACAAGACCTGGACGTATCATGCATAGATTAGTGCCATCGATCGTACGGTATCTGGAAGATACGTCACCCACAGCAGAATATAGCTCGTACAGACGACCCAACAACCGTCTATCCAGCGGGCGGGTCTTGAAATCAACAAGATTCCTACCCGAATCAAGATGGTTTATCAGGTAGGATAGGTATTTCATCATCGTGGATCACATCAATAGATTATCGCTACAAGGATTCCGTGGATCTGACTGAAACGGATCTTCTCAGGATCCTGTGTAGGGTTGTTATCTCCTTTGACTATGAAGAAATCTCCTGCACTGTCAACACCTTTGGACACTACCCTATGGACTATGAGTCCATCAGTTATGCTGGACCTATATGATATGATATCACCAGGATCCACACTATCTGCAGATGAAGGTCTCAACTCTATGGTATTCGCAGTCTCATCAAAGAAGGGATCCATAGAATTCGTGTCTGTAAAGGCTGCCCAGGTCGCACCCGGGATATCCAGCACAATATTACTGTCATATACATGTATCTGACTCTCCTTGACATGATCAGAAGGTGAAAGACGCTCAGGACTCGACATAAAGGGTACTATGGCGAAATTAAGCGGTTTTTCAGCGTCATAGTACACAAAATTGGTCAACATAGTGTTAAGTATCCAACCAAGGCTAAAAACAGCTATAAGTGTTAATGCAAGTCTTATTTTCCTCAAATTAGTTACCTCTGACAGTAATATGACATATCACCTGCTGGCTAAACCCCAATATTAACTACTTATTAGTAGTTGTTTTGTTTAAATGTTTTTCGGTTTTTCAAACAAAAAGATTATAAATTCCTGAGAAACCCCCTAAAGACCATAATGACACTAAAGGCCGCATCAATCATCAACAAGAACGCGAAACAGCTTAAGCAAAGCAGGATCCTGGAAGAGAAGAGCCTTGAATGGATCCTGAAAGGGGTGGGTGCAAGAGTAGACATCCCAAAGGACGCTGATTCTGTGGCAGGATTGTGCCGCGAGTACATCCAAGAGATGATAGACATAGTCATAGTGTCTGGCGGAGATGGTACTGTCCAGAACTTTCTCACACATAACTTCCGTGAGCTGTAC
>JAUVBP010000010.1 GCA_030591125.1 Candidatus Woesearchaeota archaeon
GAATCAGTCATAGAAGTGAAAGGTAAGGTGGTTGACCGGGAACATATCAACAGGAACATGCCTACAGGGGATGTTGAAGTTGTAGTGGAAGATCTTACAGTCCATAATGCTGCAGAGCCATTACCTGTTGAGTATAATGATCTTACGAAGATAACTGAAGATAATCGGTTGAAGTTCCGTTACCTGGACCTGAGAAGGCCTGAGATGCAGCAGAACCTCATCACAAGACATAAGATCACCACACTTGCCAGATCATATCTTGACAAGCAGGATTTTGTCGAGATAGAGACACCTATACTTGCAAAGTCAACACCGGAGGGTGCACGGGATTATCTTGTTCCGAGCAGGGTCCACCCAGGAGATTTTTTCGCTCTCCCACAGAGCCCACAACAGTACAAACAGTTGCTCATGGTCTCAGGATTTGACAGGTATTTCCAGATCGTCAAGTGTTTCAGGGACGAGGATCTTAGGGCAGACAGACAGCCAGAGTTCACCCAGATAGACATTGAGACTTCATTCTTGAGCCCTGATGATTTCTTCGAGATACTTGAAGGACTCATGGTAAAGCTCTTCAAAGACATCAAAGGCATAGACATAACGCCTCCGTTCCCACGCATGACATACAAGGACGCGATGGACAGGTTCGGGATTGACCGACCCGATACGCGGTTCGGTCTTGAGCTCATAGACATATCAGAAGTCGTGGGCAGATGTGATTTCAAGGTGTTCCAATCAGCTGTCGATAGCGGTGGTTGCGTGAAAGGGATTGTCGTAGAAGGTGCAGAGTTCTCACGGAAAGATTTTGACAGGTTCGAGAAGCACGTCAAGATATACGATGCAAAAGGCCTTGTCTGGTTCAGGATGGCTGACGAGCTTGAAGGTAACTGTGTAAAGTTCCTTGACACAGAGACAAAAGAGAAGATCATCAATGTCGCAAAGCTCAAAAAAGGGAGTGTCCTGCTTGCTGTCGCAGACCATAAGCATTACACTGCAAACATCGCACTTGGTCAGCTGAGGCTGCTTCTTGGAAAGAAGCTTGGCCTGATCGACGAGAAACAGGATGATTTCCTATGGGTTGTCGATTTTCCTCTGTTTGAATATGATGAGGATGAGCAGAGACATGTCTCCGTGCATCACCCATTCACATCACCGAAGATCGATCACATGAGATATCTTGAATCCGCACCTGAGAAGGTGCTGGCAGATGCATATGATCTTGTATGGAATGGTGTCGAGATAGCTGGCGGGTCTAAGAGGATCCATCAGCGAGAAGTGCAACAGACTGTGTTCTCTCTCCTGGGCATAGGAAAGGAAGAGGCAGAAGAGAAGTTCAGCATGCTCCTTGATGCTTTCAAGTACGGCGCACCTCCGCATTGCGGCATAGCATTCGGTCTTGACAGGCTTGTGGCATTGTTCACAGGAAATGAATCCATAAGGGAAGTCATAGCTTTCCCGAAGAACAAGACCTGTACTGCACTCATGGAAGGCGCACCGAGCAGCGTAGATACTCCCCAGCTGGATGAGCTGCACATAAGGCTCAAGGAAAAGAGTGACTAGAACCTTCCAAAGAGTGTATCGAAAAAAACAGCAAAAACTTTTATAAATGCTGCTACAATCATCCATTAAGAAAAGGGGTGTACAGTACATGAGTCTATTTTCAAAAAAAGAGGATACGAGATACATCAAGGAATTTGACAGCGCACTGGATTCTATCAACACTATTGCAAAAGAGTTCCGGGAGTCTCATTTCGAGACGCTGAAGATGTTCGGCAACAACTTCAAGAAGGAGAAAGGGAGATCTGATCTTGAAAAAGAACGTAAGCTTTTCGAGAGGCACATGGAAGTGCTGCAGAAGCTGAAGTTCCAGACAGACTTTCTGGTGGATGAGGCATTCAAGCTTGTCAGGAACGAGAGTGCCCTGACAGATAAGGACAGGGAAGAGCTCCTCAAGATCATGGCACCCAAGCCAAAGACAGGCATAAAAGTAGCCAAAAAAGACAGATAGAAGGGCTAAAACACCATAATTCTGTTACCACTACTTAATAACTAATTTCCGGAAGATTTATAAAGGGTCAGATGTATCTTTTCGATAGGGGATGTTAATTTGGGAGATGGATTAGCCAAAGTGATCAAGCTCAGTGATAGGATAGGCAGACCACGTAGAGCAAGACCTAGAACAGGACAGGGAGATCCATGCCAAACCACAGACAGGCTTGTTCTTCGTATGCTCATTGTCGACCCTGAAGACACAGGCAACATCGACAAGGTCGTTTCACAGGTACGGCCCGGATCGAACATATTCCTTCCATTGTACGAGGATCAGATATTCCATCCAGAGTTCACAGGACATCCGGAGTTCTATAGTAGACTGATAGGACAGCTGAAAGATAATGCTATATTCGCCACAACAGTCATGCCCATTTACAAGCACTGCAAAAGGCCACAGAAAGAAGACTGGCTCCAGCAGATCAATGACATCTTCCATGCACACTTCCAATCTACCAGGATAATGACCATAACGTATGGACAGGACACATTAAAAGATAATCCTGATTGGAAATCAGGCCAAAAAGTCTACATCGGGACTGAAGAAGAAGTGCTACACACACTGTTGAGATTAGGACAGATGGCGATCGCAGCTAAGTTCGCAGAAGATGGTGCGGATATGCCCGAAGTCCCTGCAGTCATACCACCTTATCTCACCCAATCACAGGTCCAGTTCTGCTCATACATATCACAGCTTGAAGAGAGCATATATTCTGTCAATCCGGAAAAAGGGTTGCCGCGACACATACCTACACGACCAAAGAGCGGATTTCTGTCTCGTCTTGGAAACAGACAGAGATTCACCAAGAAGATGGCTGTACGACGCGACAAGGAGATAAAAACTTTGCAGGACATTACAAGAAGGATCTCCCAGCAGTATGCTTGTCAGGACAGGAAAGTCCATGAGTACCTGCCCATGAATCTTAAGATAGAGAACAAAAAATAGAATAACTGATAATAAAAAAATTAAACGGGTTTTATGTGGCCTATGCCACCTTATTATATTCTTCTCGGATCTCTTGAGCACGCTTCATATTGAGCCTATTGATTGCACCCATCGCATCTTTCATCATCTTTGCCATCTCTTCATGGGATTCTTTCAGTCCTGCAGATAACATCTGATCCATCTCAGCTTTGCTTGCAGCTTTTGTCGTTGCATACTCTCCGTACACAGTTATCAGGGCAGAAGAAAAACCTTGAAGATATTTAGCGACCTCTTTGACCGCCCTGGCCTGTATCTCTTTTGCCGCAGCAGGGGAACCGACATCCTCAAGTATAGATTCTATCCTGCGTCTATCTTTCGCAGACATGAGGTCGGCGGAAGATAACGGCTGCCTGATCTTGGCAAGTTTACGTATGGGTTCCTCAACAGCCCTTGCTAATATGACTAATTTTTTTGCAGCGATCTCAGAAGCATGCGCATCTTCCATAGCAGCTTTCTGGAGTGCCCTTCCAGCACCCAGCTTCCCTCCTAAAAACCCAAAGAATCCCATTTCGTCACACCTCTAAATCATTAATGTCAATAATATTGATTGTTTGAAGAATAGCACCATTACTGATATTTAAAGATATCCGCGATGAAAAGAACAACCACACACAAGAACAGGGCCTGAAACCCTTACTTTCAGTTAAATTTTTAAATGGAGCCGTTTTAATCACGTCGATATGCCTACAATATTACTAGCAGGATGCGCCATTCTGAAAGACGGTAAGATACTCCTTATTCGTAAGGCCGATAAGGAGCTCTGGGAACTTCCTGGAGGTACTGTCAAACAGAAAGGCGATGATGAACAGGCAGCGATATCTAAGACCAAAGAACAGATAGGTATAGTGCCTGAAGTGATACAGCAGTTCACGCTTCTCGAATATCAGAACAACGGAAACAATATAGAAGCAGCCATCTTCGAATCTGACATAGAACCTGATTCATCATTCCTTCCTGGAGAAGGTATTGAAGAGATAAAGTGGTTCGAGACGGAAAGTCTGGATACAGAGAATGTAGGTGATGATGTAAAAGCGGTGCTTGAAGAGATCTGATGAATTTACAAAGTAGACCCTGATCTATTCCTCAAAGACATTCTGCACTTCAACCAACACCCTCCTTTCATAATCTGACACTTTCTCCCCTTCATCTTTCTCTGTGTCAAGCACATTCATCAGGGTCTCAACAAGAGCTTTCTCTTCCTGCACGTCAAGCTCCAATGAACGTATCTGACCGACGTGCTCTTCGATGACCGACCGCTCTGCCTCTTCTGCACTGTCAGCCTTGACTTTTATCTCTTCAAACTCCTTTGATGCGAGCTTGCTCGTGTTCTTCATCACAGAATATGCTTTTTTTCCATGGAGGGTCTCAATCACTTTGCTCAGGTCTATCTCAGAAGTCTTGCCTGAATCCAGTTTTCCGTATAGCCTCATCAGGACGATAGAATCCTTGACGCTCTTGCTCATCACCTCATCAAGCAGGAGTTCTGTCGCTTGCTGCGGAGTCTTATTGGTACAGTCAAGACTCATGGTGATGACTGGAGCGAGAGCTATCTTCTGATGCGCAATCTTCCCCTCATCATAGATGTAGTACCCGCCACACCCGAGTTTCTCAAGCTCTGAAAAACTGTTCGGGAATGTAGGCCCGGGATAGGCGATCTTCTTGTACCCTTCCATGCTTGCCTCTTTGACTATATGGACGTGTCCTCCTGCATAATAATCAAACCCGCGCGGAAGCAATGATATCGGTGCGGCTTCCATCTTGGCCAGCTCTGCTGGCTTGAGTTCTGCAATTGCTGTGTGGAACATGAATATCTTGAATCCCTGTTCCTGCTCAAGGTTCTTCGTGACAAGGCCTTCATAGTGTGACTTCTCAAGCATCCCTTTCTTCCCTATCATGCCAGTTATCTTGGCACCAGTCTTGGGGTCGACAGTAAAATTGAGCTCTAGTTTTCCTTCAACTGATCTGCCTCTGCACACATTCTTGACAAGATCAGCCTCTTCCAGCACTTCAAGCATGGTCTTGCCTGAAGGTGAGAAATCATGGCTTCCTGCAATAGTATACACAGGTACACCTGCATCCTTGAGACGCTTGAGCTGGGTCACTGCGACCTTCAGGCTCTCTATAGGCGGCAGGCTGGTATTGAACAGGTCTCCTGCAATGAGGACGAAATCAACATTTTCAGCAAGTGCACAGCCCATGACAGTGACAAAGGCCCTTGTACTGAGGTCCCTCATCTTAGGGTCTCTCCAGCTCCCCAGGTGGATATCTGCCATATGGATGAATTTCATATCAGAGAATAATGCCTGCTTGTTCTTTAATCTTGCTCCAGCAGGCCAGTAAGACTTATAAAGCTCCGAATTTAGGTGTTTTGAGACCTAAAGCACCTGTTTTACACTCCAGAGCAGAATAAAAACATTTAAATACCTAAATACTCAGTTAATTGAACATTCATAAGTGACGAAACTTTCGGGGGGAACGTTTTTGAGCAATATTGATACAAATAAGGATAATCTTGCAGACATATTATTCGATGAGCTTTGTAGACCTATAGACACTGATGTAGACCACATAAGATCAGTCAGGTATGATGAAGCGCTGATAGTTCTGAACTACATGCTTAAAGAGTACTCAAAAGCAGAAGATGCTGGAGAGACCAGCGAATATATGCTTCCCGCGGAGTTCACACCACAGGACAGGATGAAAGACCTTTTTGAGATGTCTCTGAAGAAAGAATATGATTGGGACACTGAAACAGAGACCACCAAACACAAGAAGTGCAGCATCGTTTACACGAACCTAAGACACATATCTGATGGTTACAAAGCGACCCTTTCTGAAAAGATAGAAGATATAGACACACTCATACATGAAGGACTGAACAATCAATGTGCAAGCCATGGCGGAAGGCTTGACAGGGCCATAAGTTCCGATGATAAGTTTATTGAGCAGAATTGACCGCCTGGCAGGATTCTCAGGTTATCTTATTGTCCAGACTATGGATCCCGCCACGACCTTTTGTCTTTCTGATATGCTCTACCATATCATTCATGGCTTTTCTCAGGGTCTTCACGTCTGAGGCATTGCTATGCATTATCTTTGTTCTCCCGAAACCGGCGTAGCCCATAGTGAACCCTATACGTATCACCCTGCCAGTATCCAACCTCGAAGACACTCCTTGAACAGTCTTCTTGACAGTCTCACGGAATAGCATATATGCTATCTTGAACTTCATAGGGCCAAAAAGGTCTGCACCATTCACTTCTCTTGCGCCATCAAGGAGCTTCCATCTGCTGAAATCATTGACGTTCCTGTTCGGCGACATCTTGATCGTGAACAGGCCACCAAAAAAGCTCTCCTTATTTTCAGGAGTCACCCGCACATGCGATTTTTGCTGGACCTCCGTAGATGCATGTTTAGAGTTATCGACATAAGCGATTGTCCTGTTCTTATGGAGACTGTTACGGATGTGTCCCTCCATGACTGCCTTATCTTCGATAAGATAAGGTATCCAGTCGACAGTCCGCACATTATCTATCTGAAGCGCTTCATCACCTCTGCTTATGAGAGAATCATTGATGCTCTCAAGGAACCTAAGATGATCTTTCTCACTGACTATCCCTCGTTCCGAATGTAATGGATAGCTTACCCATATCTCATCACCCTGTTTGGTCATCCGCAGGCTTAACTTATGCTCTTCAGGGACATCTGCATTGAGGGTCTCATCAAATTTCGTGAATACCAGCTTGAGGAGAGAATGATAATACTTATCCTGTGCATCAGGCTTGTAGAGTCGATTGAATGCGTTGAACCCGTCCACTTCTATGAAAGTCATGACTTGAGGTCCCTCTACCAGCATCATCTTTGTAAGGATCTCATCATATGCATCTTCCCTCAGTGCATTTATGAACCTCAATTCATAGCTCTTGGCAAGATGTCTCTTCTGGAGGACCGATATGTAGAACTGTTTCTTCAGCTCGCGCAATTTACGTGAATCATCGGCACTCATCTTGCCATCTCTCTTGAGGTCTCTTGCAGTCCTGAGAAAATCCATGAAACCTTCAGTCAGGTGGTGATCCATGCCTATCTGGTGCGCCACCCTGTTTATCATGATGCCCTCAAACTCATCTTCAGGGATGTAGTTTGTCCCAAGAAGTACAGGATCGACCTTCCAATCATATAGTAGGACAACAGGATATCTCTTCGCAGCCTCTGATACTATCTCTTTATCCTGCTTTTCAAATATAGGATTAGGGATTCTGGGGATGCCCGATTGCCGACGCCTCTTGGATACATATTGGATAAGTTCATCCCTCATCTTAGGATATATTGTCTTCTCAAGATACTCTGCTTTTGCAGAAGCAGACTTTACTGCACCATCTATCTCCATGGAGATCCTCTTCTCGATGATCTTTATATCTGCAAGAAGGTGTTCCCGGGTCACTCTCCCCTCGATACCCTTCGGAGCATCAGGGGTCTGCAGGTTCATATAGTCAACAGGAGAGAAATTCATCGCCTCGACAGCTGACCTGAACTCCTGCCTAAGGGAGCCTATAGATATCTCATGATACCCTGCAAGCATCACAGTATTCAACTGCTGGAAACGCACTTGATCCCGCAGATTCCTGAATCTGCCCCCTTCCTTCGCGACCAACAGTTTACGGATTTTTTCAGGAAGCTCGGCCAATGCTGGCTCAAGCTCGGATTTCGGGACACCGACTATCTTGAAACGTGTCCTTCCAAGTATGGTTACCACACCTTTACCCTCTATGACACTGCCTTTCTTTTTGGATCCTGTCTTGGTAAAATCTCTCTTGAACCGGTTATTGAGCTCAGTATAGCAGATCTCGATCAATGCATCACCGAGTTGGTGTGAACCATCAAGGTTATTGCAGGCAGTCATATCTATGTTTATCAGAGCGATAGGTATCTTATTCCCGAGTTTCTTGATCTCCTCAGTCCCTTGTATATAGAGATTAAGAGCTAGCTCTGTCCCTAATTGTGAAGCACGTTCATTGTCAGCGAACTCTGCGTGGTAGATGTTAAGGAGCTTCCTTATATCATCTTCAGCCTTATCTAGTTCATCATCGCTTACGCTTTCCAGCCTAGAGATAAGCTCTTCAATCCTTGTAGTGACTAGCTCCCAGTCATGCCAGAATGGTTTGACATGCTGTAGAAGGGCATTCTCTGTCTTGGTGAGTTCACGCAGATCCAGTTCAGAATATGCCTGCTGTCCTGCACCTTTATTCTTGAGATCATCAAGTATCTTCTTCTGTTCCTGTAGGTCAAGATGCAGCTTACGGAGAAACCCAAGTATACTGTCAACGTCAAGCTCTGCCTTGGCCACAAGATCCCCTGCATCACCTGCAAATCCAAAGTGAGATTTGACAAGTTCGCTGTATCGCGTATGCTTGGTTACACTTACACCATTATCACGTATATCAGATTCCTGCTTGTTTATGAGTTCGGCAATATTTGAGAGCAGCTTTAGCTGTGAATCGACGATTTCACAGGTATTTCTGAACTGTTCTTCCACATATTTTATCCGACCCTTATTGAACTCTCCTGTCCAATCCATAGAAAGTATGCTTTTTTTCCGATTGAGCATACTATTAAACTGATCGACCAGAGTCACAAGCACTGCTCTTTTTTCTATCTCTGCACGTCCAAATTTACGCATGATGTTGATATGCCCTATAGAATTTATATAGTTTCTGCAAAAGTGACGCAAAACGTCAAGAAAAATCACTAAATGATATCAATAGGGTATCAATCCAGCCTCACACCGTCAAAAGCAGGGGATGATTCTGCCTCATCGGGTCGCGTCTGTTCAGTATACTCCTCGAACAGAGGTATCTTTATCGGAGTCGCAAATTTCACGAAATTGCTTGTCACCAGCGCCTCACCCTTATCAAGCGAAGCTATGTTCCGGTCATCCTGCGAAAGATCCTGGGAAGCAGATTCGATTATCGCCTGGCGTTCAGGTTTCATCTCAGTGCCGAGGATTATCTTGGTATTCATATTGGCAAGTATCTCTCTAGGTATCAGTGAAGGCAGCTGGGTTATGGCCGTCAGGCCGACCTTGAACTTCCTGCCTTCTCGTGCTATCGTACTGAATATATTAGGGCCTGATTCCAGGACTTCTTTTCCCAGCACTCGCGGCGCCTCTTCAAGTATTATCGATACCACAGGTTTATCATCCAGCTGGCCCTTGGATTTATACCTCTTGTACCTATTGAACACTTCTGAAGTGATCATGCTGCCTATCATTATCTCCACAGCCCCACTGAATCCTGATGTATCGACTATGACCGTCTTGCCATTCTCAACATCATCTGCCATGTCATTTATGGTCGCTTCCCCTGCAGAAAGGTCAAACACACCATTGCAGGACAGCCTATCCCCCTCAGACTCAAGATTGAGGAGATGTGACAGCCTACGCTTGAGCACACCTACTGTCGCCTCATGGAAGTGGAATCCCTGATTGAGCTCCTTCTCAAGTATTACTGCTTCAACCCACTTATTGCCGTACTTCTTATAGAACGCATTCATCGCCTGCACCTGTGGGTCAGAGAAACTGACTGCACCCTTAAAATGCTCAGGCCTTACCTGCCTAAGGTTTATCTTCAATGTACATGTGCCGGGCGGAGGGTCTCTAGGAGTGTAATATGACACGCGGTCAGGATCAGGATGGTCTTTCAACCCTCTGCCATTCCGACCATAATACTCATCATGAGGGTCCAGGACAACAACACCACAATAGTCCTTATCGACTATGCTCCAGAGCATGACCTTGACCAGGTTGCTCTTGCCTCGTCCGGTAGTCGCTGTAAGAAGGACATGATGCGAGAATACCTTATCACCAGGTAGGCTTATCGGCACTTCCAGCATCTTCGAACCTGACCGAAGATTCCCAAGATAGACCGGTCGGGCAGGTGCTGTCATGAAACGAAGGTCGGCCTCTTCTACCTGCCTCACTTCACCGAAGAATATTGGCAGCTGTTTGCAGAGCTGCACGTTGCCTCCTGCAAGGACTGCGATAGGCTTTGCATGAGCGATGGTGTAGTTGCGCATGTTCGCGTCAAAGAAAGATACATCAGTACCATCTTCCAGGTTCATCCCGGATACCAGTTCAAGATTTGAAGATGATATCTGGCTGCCATATGTGAGGTCATACACCTGCAACAGGGATTTTTGACAGCCATCACCGCATATGAGAAGCTCCCCTATCTCAAGCTGCTGCTCAGACTTCTGGCGTATGCTTATCCTGCCTAGCTCTCCACCGACTATCTGACCTTTTATCATACGTAATGAGAACCTTAAGGGATATATAAGAATATCCGTGGAGAAAAAGCAATTTACACGCCATCCATTTGTATCATATCAGTGATGAAAAGAGAAGAGATAGATGAAAGAATAAAAAATTAAAAAATAAAAAAGAAAGCTTATTTCTTCTTGGCCTTTTTCTTGACTGCTTTTTTCTTCTTGGCTGGCTTCTTCTTGGCTACTTTCTTCTTAGCCTTCTTCTTGACAGTCTTTTTCTTGGCTTTCTTCTTAGCTGGCTTCTTCTTGGCTACTTTCTTCTTTGCCTTCTTCTTAGCCGGCTTCTTCTTGGCTGCCTTTTTCTTGACAACCTTTTTCTTTGCCTTCTTCTTTCGCTTTGCTCCGCCTCGGACCATCTTTGCGCAAGCGATATCGCCCTGCTTGTCGATGAAGTACAGGTAACCTGACTCCTTCTTCACGCCGACCTTTGCAACTTTCTTGGTCTTGCCTGCTTTCCTGCCCTTACCACGGGACATCTTTGCACAGGATACGTCACCTTGTTTATCGACGAAGTATAGGTATCCTGACTCTTTCTTGACTCCAACTTTTGCAACTTTTTTTGCCATTTTTTACTGACCTCCTTTCGGATTTATAGCGACATAGCATGATTGAACAACATGAACCACCCGTCGCTATATCCAGCGAAATTTGACTTTCCATGAGATAATCAAATTTCGCTCGTATAGAATACCATTCCCTAATAAGACTAGTATTTAAATGTTTTGATTCTTACCCGTCGGTGAGTCAGGAATCTCTCGTGGAGAACTCAGTACCTGCCAGGCATGACTGCAACATAGCATGACTGCAACATAGCATGACCACGACACAGCATGACCTTGACATATTTACCGTCTGGCCCTATAGTCCTTTGAGGTCTCGATACGGACCAGCTCGCTGATCTCCTGTCGGGATAGTGCACAACCATGCAGCTTTACACCCCATAAGAGTGAGTCGACCAGAGTCTTGTCAGCATCCTCACCATCAGGAAGATACTTATTCAGTATTCCGTGCTCATAGGCGACCATCACCAGCTCAACAGATCGTATTACCTTTATGTTCTTCAGCCAATTCTTGACCTTGGCGAGATTCTGCTTGTTTATCGATACCTTGACCCTGACCTTACGCTCAAGCATCTTAGCTATCTGTTCAGGACACTCGACCAGCAGCTTTGTTGTTCGCTCATCTATGGCAACTGCTGAAGAATTCATCACTATTGCAGTCGCCAGCACCTCCATCTCTGCATAGTGGACTATTTGCACCCAATTGCCCTTGCTCTTGAAAGTATGGTTTGCCAGCTCGAGCAGCTCCTCTGCAAGCATCCGGATCTTGGGTGTCTCGATGACATTGAGCACTGCATTACGTATCCGGAACACGACCTGAAGCGCCTCGAACTTGAATCTCCTTGAATGGATTGGCCGGTCCACCAGCTCACCTTTCACCGCTCGAGGTATATAGAAATCCCCTTCAAAGATATCCTTGAGGTAATCAAGGGTCCATAATAGGTTATTTGTAGTAAGGCTTATTACTGGTCCAGCATCGAATACTATTGATTTCATTTTGATCATGACCTATCTGATGAGCCGCATCATCTCGGCGTGAACAAGGACCTGGCAAACCTGAGCCTCTCAGCCACATCAGACTTATGTTCTATCTCATCATGTATCCTTGTCTTCCCTATATAGTTGAGCAGCTCCCATTGTCCTATCCCAAAAAGGTCAGCGACCCGGGCAACACTGATCCCTTGCGCGTATATGCTGCTCCCTTTCTTTATCTGAGCCTTCTCTATCACCTTCTCGACATATATCTTTGACTCTTTCTCTACAGTGGATATGAACTCAAAAAGGTTCTTCATCTTTTCCCTATACTCAAGGACCTCATCATGCTCAACAGAGAACTGTGCACTTCCGAGCAGGACCCGGGCCTGTTCAGCATGCTCCGAGTCAAAACCCCATCTCTCAAGAAGCTTGGATATGGCATAGAGTATCACTGCCAGAGAAAGCGAATCCTCATCCTGGTATATCGTCAGGTTATGGACTGCATCATCACTTATTGACTTGAGTTTCTTGGAGTCCCCACTGTTTATGTACCTCTGGGACTTCTTGAGAATCCTGACAAGGTCTTTCTTGACCGCCTTAGGAACCGCCTCTTTCATAGTCAAAACCCTGGTTTCAGCGTATTTAAAGCTTTCGACCGGTTATGGAAGGAATACTTCAATAACCACAAGTCACAGGACGGTAGAGAGTGTTAAGACTGACAGACTGTGTAGTTGTTTGAGACACGGAGTGTTTCTAACATACCAAAAATCAAAGATTTTTGAGCATTTGAAGCTCAGAAGTCCACCAAATAGGGCAGAGTGGAATTCTATTGCTTAAAAATAAAGGGAATCGTCGAGGCAAAGTTTTTAAACTCATGAAATTTAATGCCAAAGACAGGTGATATGATGTCCATAAAGAATCTACAAGCAAGACAGACAAACGTTGAAGTTGAAGGAGAGATCCTTGAAGTTGGTCAAGTACGGGAATTCAGCAAGTTCGGAAAACAGGGCAGGGTTGCCAATGCTATACTGAAAGATGATACTGGC
>JAUVBP010000043.1 GCA_030591125.1 Candidatus Woesearchaeota archaeon
GGTGCGGTACGATGACTCCTCTTGCAGAGCCTAGCACTCTTGACAGGTAAGAATTCTTGGTCGATTTGACTCTCCAACCGTGCACTTTTGTCTTTGTGAGGATGATTTCCTCTATGTCACCGAAGTATTCGCCGTTGTCAGTGAAGACTTTCATGTCATAACTGTCTGATATTCGCTCTAACTTTAGCATCATGATCCCTCCTTTAATGCATGTCTAACAAATATGCTATTATTTAGCGCTTTATAAATTTTACTATTGCTCTGTGGTCTTAAATCTTGATTCTGAGACCCTTAAGACATGAGTTGGGTAAGTTTGACAAACATTTATAATCCCCTTTTACTGCCTTTCTTACATGAAGTACAAGAATCTCCGGATCATCGGCACATCACACATAGCGCAGCAGAGCCTGGATGAGATAGAGCGGGCTTTCCAGCAGCACAAGCCGGACATCGTTGCTGTTGAGCTTGACCGTAAGAGGCTGCACGCCCTTCTTTCTGATGAACGTGCCTCACCGAACCTTTCTGCAATAGGCAAGGTGGGCCTGAAGGGATATCTGTTTGCGGTGATAGGTGGTTTTCTTCAGAGGAAGCTTGGGAATATAGTCGGTGTCAAGCCGGGTTCTGAGATGAAGCTTGCTGTTGAGCTTGCGAAGAAGATGAGTACGAAGATCGCTCTCATCGATCAGGATATAGAGATCACATTGAAAAAGTTCTCCATACGTATAACATGGAGAGAGAAGTTCCGTTTTGTGGTTGATGTATTCAATTCTTTATTGTTCAAGAAGAAGGTTCTTGCTGAACTGGGTATAGGGCAGGATGCTCTTGACCTGTCGAAGGTCCCTGGCAAGGAGCTTGTCAAGAGACTGATCCTCCAGTTGAAGAAGCGCTATCCCAATGTATATGACGTTCTTGTGGATGAACGTAACAAGATAATGGCGAATAACATCTCAAAGCTTATCCATAAGTTTCCTGATGAGAACATCCTTGTTGTCATCGGGGCGGGCCACGAGGATGAGGTATTTGCGATGGTCAAGAAGAGCATGCAGGGCAAGGTGGACATAATTTAGTTCTAGAGGATTTCAGCAGGTCATTACGCTCAAAGTTTTTAATCACAGGACATCCGAAAGTATTTCGTCTCATTCTCAAATAAACGAATTCTGATTAGACAAGCTCTGAAACCCTTCCACAACCCACTGGACATCCGCGGATGAGCTATTTAAACGATTGTGGCGTTATATTCTACATCGCGGTTTGGGAGTGAAGCCGGTCACAACGTGATCAGCAGACCCGAATTGAAATAAGATGCGATAAGCAACGCGAGGTGTTGTAAATGGAAAATGGAAAATTTGGTAACAACCTGCCTGAGATGAAATTCAGGGCAGGAGCTATATCTGCGACCGTGTGGAGAAACACGATAAAGAAAAAGGATGGTACTGACGCGGAGGTCAGGACGGTTTCTTTTGACAGACGATATAAGGACAAAGAGACTGATGAGTGGAAGTCTAGCAAGTCATTGAGGGCTTCTGACCTTCCCAAAGCAGTAGTTGTTCTCAACAAGGCCTACGAATACGTAGTTCTCAATAGCCAGGGTGACCTGGCTGTTGAACTTTGAGCATAGAAATAAATATAAAACATGAGGTGGTCTTAAATGACAACAGAATCAGCAAAGAAAGGAGATTCAGTCGACACAGGTGTTATGATTCCTGGTTCTATACTGGATGAAGAGGTATCAGTCACTAAAATGCCTAAGGAAGAATCTAAAGAGAAGGAGATTGAGATATACGATTTGCCAGGGGTTGGCGCGGCTACTGCTGAGAAGCTGAAGGAAGCAGGTTATGACAATGTCATGTCTATAGCTGTAGCTTCACCAGGGAAGATGGTGGATGATGCAGGCGTATCCGAAGCGGTCGGTCGTAAGATGATCCAGGCCGCACGTGACTCATTGAAGATGGGGTTCTTGTCAGGTATTGAGGTGCTTGAGAGGCGCGCGAAAGTCCTGAAGATATCGACAGGCAGCAAGGCTTTCAATGAGCTTCTTGGTGGAGGTTTTGAGACGGGTTCTATCGTAGAGTGTTTCGGTGAGTTCGGCTCTGGAAAGACGCAGATAGGGCACCTTCTTGCTGTCAACTGTCAGAAGGATGACCCCGATTCGGTCGCAATATATATAGACACTGAGAACACGTTCCGTCCTGAGAGGATAAAGCAGCTCGCCGAAGGTGCTGGCCTTGACCCTGATAAGGTGTTGAAGAACATCAAGGTTGCCAAGGCGTATAACTCTGATCATCAGATGCTGCTTGCTGAGAAAGTTCCTGAGCTGATCACCCGGGAAGGCCTGAAGGTGAAGGTGGTCATCGTCGATTCCCTTACTGCGCATTTCCGTGCAGAGTTCATCGGAAGAGGCACGCTTGCAGAGCGGCAGCAGAAGATCAACAGGCACATGCATACCCTGCTTAGGATTGCTGACCTGCATAACACCTGCGTCTTCGTGTCGAATCAGGTACAGGCAGACCCTGCTCAGTTCTTCGGAGACCCGACTAAGGCTGTCGGCGGACACATAGTTGCTCACGCCTCGACGTTCAGGATATATCTGAGGAAAGGCAAGAAAGGGTCAAGGGTCGCAAAACTGATCGATGCACCTAACCTCCCTGATGGAGAGTGTAACTTCATGGTCGAGACCGAGGGATTGAGGGACTTATAAGCGTAAGATCTACGTGAGCCATCTCCTTAAGTATCCGCATGGATACCAAATCTTTTTTTCAATAGTTTTATAAAGCTCATTCTCATATATCTCCTCATACACAGCTTGTTGTGTAGATTCAATAATAGGATATAAGGTGAATTTGTTATGTATGGAGAAGGTGGATATGGAGGCGGTTTCGGGTCCAGAGGCGGATCCGGTGGCGGTTTCGGCGGTGGTTTCGGCGGTGATGCTGCACCGGTAAGTGTTGGCGAAGAGCTCGACGTGAGGATAGAAGCAGTCGGCGAGAAAGGTGACGGTATTGCACGTAAACGCGGTTTTGTTCTGTTCATCCCGAACACTCGCGAAGGCGACGAAGTGAGGATCAGAGTTACAAAGGTTCTGAGGAAAGTAGGTTTTGCTGAAGTGATTGGACAATCACAGGGAACACCTGAAGGAGGAGCTCCTGCTCCTGCTCAAGAGGCTGCTCCAGCTGCACCTGCTGCACCTGAGCCAGAACCAGAACCAGCTTATTCAGCTGAGGATAGTGAGGATTTTGGCGAAGAGCCTGCAGAGGAACCAGCTCCTGAAGCTCCTGCTGAAGAAGCTCCTGCTGAAGAAGCTCCTGCTGAAGAAGCTCCTGCTGAAGAAGCTCCTGCTGAAGAAGCTCCTGCAGAGGAAGCTGCTCCTGAAGCTCCAGCAGAACCTGCTGAAGAACCAGAGGCTGCACCAGAACCTCCAGCTGCTCCTGAGGCTCCTGCCGAGGAAGCACCTGCTGAAGAGCCTGCTGCAGAAGAGGCTCCAGAAGCACCAGCTGAAGAAGAGAAAAAGGAAGAGTAAATCTCTTTCTTTCAATTTTTTTATTATCTTTTTCTACGATGAGACTATTCATAGCTTTCGATGTCCCTGAAGATGTTTCGAGTTCTCTCTCTGAAGTCCAGACCAGGATAGTCTTTGGTGGCAAGTGCACAAAGCCAAAGGAGTTCCATCTTACCTTGAAGTTTCTCGGAGAGGTAGAAAAAGAAAGACTATCAATTCTCATAGATGAATTATCAAAGATTATTTTCACACCCTTCGAGGTGTCGCTCTCAGAAATTGGCGTATTTCCGAACGTATCTGATCCAAGAGTACTCTGGGCAGGACTCGAACCGCAGGATACTATCTGCGCACTACAGCAGCAGGTCGACTCTGCGACCCAGAAGCTTGGCTTTGCCCATGACAAGAGGTTCCATCCACACCTCACTCTGGCAAGGATAAAGTCAGTAAATGACAAGGGATCATTCGCACAGATGATTGACACACTCAAGATCGAGCCCTTGAAGTTTCAGGTCAGTTCTTTCAAGCTGATAAGGTCAACATTGACGCCGGAAGGGCCGAAATATGGTGTTTTGGACAAGTTCAATGCTCAACAATAACCTTTATAAACCACCTTTCTCCCCTCATTCCTATAGCCCAGAATAAGGGATGGCCGTTTACGGGACCTTATGCGTACTGCAGGGCGATAATAATGCAGTGATAGAATATCTGAGTTCTATTACTGTCCGAACATGTATTAGGAGGACATAAAATGACTGGAGAACCGCTTTTAGTGCCTATCGACCAGTATCTGAAGGCAGGCATACATATTGGGACCAAATTCAAGACAAAGTACATGGAGAATTTCATCTATAAGACAAGGCCTGATGGGCTTTATGTCCTTAATCTTCAGAAGATCGATGAGCGTATTGAGATAGCATCGAAGTTCATTTCCACATACGCCCCTGAAGACATAATCATCACATGTAGGCGAGAGAATGGCTGGAAGCCTGTGCAGATGTTCAGCAAAGTGACTGGTGTCAGGGTATTTCCGGGAAGGTATCCTCCCGGGATACTGACAAACACGAACCTTGATAATTTCATCGAGGCAAAGGTGCTTCTCATTGTTGATGCATGGCCTGACAGGAACGCAATCCGTGATGCGATCAAGGTGGGAGTGCCGGTCGTTGCTCTTTGCGATACGAACAACCAGACAAACAACATTGATCTGGTGATCCCCTGTAACAACAAGGGCAAGAAGGCTTTGGGATTGTTTTTTCATATCCTTGCGACACGGTATATGCACGAGCGGGGGATGCTTGACAGGAACAAAGAGCTTGATATGACTGCTGACGATTTCACAGAGCAGTAATTTTTTTATTACTTTTACTTTTTATTATCCGCGAAAAAAGAGGTTCTGAGTACATTTTCAGAGTAGTTGTTACTATGACAAAGACTAGCGGAAATTATAAGCTTGATAAGGGAAGGATAGTGGTATCGACAGGCAGGCCGTGTCCGATAGGGTGTAGCTATTGCTATACTTATTCTGATGATTTTGTCTCATTTCCACGCAAGACACCGGAACAGATAGTATCTGATCTCAGTACTTTTGCCAATCGCATAGACCTTGTTCAGTTGGGCTGCGATACTGAACTGTTCTTGCATCAGGATGAAGCTATTGAGTTGATCAAGGGCATCGCTGGTCTGGATCGTGATGTATCATTCGCCACAAAGATGTGCCTGTCGGACCGCACCATAGATGAGTTGGCAAGTACATATGAGACAATGCGCAGGTCAGCCTATCACACTCCTGGAACAGAGAATTACATGGCTGCTTTTGTCTCGCTTATAGGTTTGGAGACTGCCCAGCGTCTGGAACCGAAAGCGCCTTCACCTGAAAGGAGGATCAAGACGATAAAGCGGCTTCATCAGGCAGGGATTCCTACTTATGTTTTCATGAGACCTCTCCTACCTATAGTATCTGAAGAGGAACTTGACCGGTTATTTGAACAGACAAGGGAACATTGTGATGGTTATGTGGTAGGGGAGCTATACTGTGATGGTGAGATCATGTCCCGGTTAGGATTGACTGGTGCTGACTCAAGGAAAAAGATGGCATGGGGGCTTGACCAGAGGACCTGGGACGTGTTCATCGACGAGAGGATTGCCCATCTCGCAGAACAGAAAGATGTCTTTTCTTCTTCTCTTGAGGCGTTTGATGTTGTCAGGGGTAAGAGATATCAGGAAGCGCTTATTGAAGGTATGGCGAATATGGAAGGGGGTGCTAATTTTCTGGAGGGTAGTGTCTATTCTGCAAGGTTAGCCGTGCCTGATAATGTGAAGCACATACATGTTATGGCTGAAAAGGATAGTTTCGCGCCAGGATTGAGCCTTAGTAGGAATGTCTTCACAGGAGAACAGTTTGAGATCCCTGCTGTTTCAGACATCGATGCAGTCAGAAAATTCTATTTCGGAAATACTATGGTCATCAATCAACCTCCGAATGCTTATCTGGCCTCGCCAAGACATATCCTGCTTGAGGACGGGAGGTTATTCGCCAGTGGAAGTTTCATTGGTAACTTTGACCTTAATGAGGCAACAGTCCAAAGTCTGCTCAAGAGCCTGGAATCGATGATACATGGTAAGGATGATCTGGTCCGTGTGTGTGAAAGTCTTGATAGGATGTTGATGCCGTTAGAACTTGATCATGAGACATTCAGGAAGATACAAGAATCAACAACTGTAAGGTAACTCTCAGTTTGAATTATCAGCCCTTAACTTCTTCAATCCCTTTATCCACTATCTTGAACACTACCTCACGATCCTCTGCGATGCTCCTGTGTTTCTTCAGCACTGCTTTTCGTATCCCACGGCGTCCTGCCATGAGTTCTATCATGCACTTGCTGGAATATTTCAGAAGATCCCCTCCAACAATCCGCACTTGCTCCTTATCATCAAAGCTTGAGTAGACTTGGTTTGCAATCACAACAGGGATTTCCTTGCGCCTAGAGATCTCACTGAGGTAGGATATCTGTGTTCCCAGATCCTTGTTGATTGTGTAGACCTCATTGGTCTTCCCTATCTCTAGCCTATATAGCATGGAGACTGTATCGACGATTATTATTCCTATGTCATCATCGATGAGTTTGCTCAATTTTCCGAACGCATTCCTCTGTTCTTCAAAGTTTGTAGGTTTAAGGAATATTATCTTCTCAATGAGTGTTTCATAATCATCAGGCACTATCTGTTTAAGGCGTTCGACAGAGAATCCTCCTTCAGTATCTATGTACACCGCTTTCTTCCCTCGCTTCACAGCGGCCACTGCTGCTATGATGCAGAGATTGGTCTTTCCACTTGCGGATGGGCCATACAGTGTGGTGACAGTATCTGCCTCGAAACCGCCATCTAGCAGGGCATCCAAGATTTCAGAACCGGTGCTCACACGCTTCATATCCATGGATTTCAATACCCTCATAAGTATTATAAACCTTTTGCTAAACATATAAATACATCTTTTCCAGAATCAGGGCCTGTGAATACGATATGAAGAGGAAGCATCAACATTACTACCTGCTTGCTTTGGTGTTTGTGTTTGCTTTAGCTGTGCGTCTCTATCTCGCGTTCCAGACACCAAATTTCGCAGTGGAAGAGGCGTACTTCAATTATAGGCAGATTGAGTCAATAAAGCATACTGGCCTCCCATCATATATGGATGATCTTAGCTATTCTGGCAGGACCCATATATTCCATCCGGTGTATCATTACTTGCTGGCCACATTCTCTTTCATCATGGGAACGACACTTGCGCTCAAGATCATCCCCAACATACTTGCCACATTATTGGTGCTGGTGATATATTTCATCGTGCTTGAGTTGACAAAGAACCGTAACATCTCATTGTTCTGTGCATTCACTTCAGCATTCATCACAGTCTTCTTTACACACACCATCAATTCTGCATCACTCTTCTCATTCACGCTGCCTTTGATATTCTACTTGGTGTACTGTTTCATGCGTATCAAGGAGCGTAAGTTCCTATATCATTTCCTGTTCTTCTCTTTCGTGCTTTCATTGACCAGCGCAATCGCTTTCTTTTTTGTATTCGGTCTTCTCCTCTACATGCTCCTTGTGAAGCTTGAGTATAAGGTGCAGAACAGGATTGAGCTGGAAGTCATACTCTTCGTCACGTTCCTGACACTTTGGGTCAATGTATTGCTCTATAAGAAGGCGTTTCTTTTCCATTCATACGCACTCATCTGGCAGAACATCCCTACACAGATCCTGAGTTCATATTTCAAGCAGGTCGATGTTGTGGCAAGCGTCACGGCCATAGGGTTGCTCCCTCTTCTGCTTGGTATATTCGCAGTCTACAAATATATGTTCAAGGAAAGGGACAAGCGGACATATCTTCTGATGGCGTTCGCTCTTGCAGTCGCTCTCCTGCTCTGGTTCAAGCTGATAACCCTTGATGTTGGGCTCATGTTCCTGGGCGCGATACTTATACCCCTCATGGGACAGACACTTAACCTGTTCTTCAAGTATGTCGAGATGACAAAGATATCTTACACAAAGAGTTACTTCTGGATACCGCTTTTCCTGCTTGTTGTCCTGACATCGATGCTTCCTTCTGTCGGCCGCGCATCTGTAGAGATACAGGGTGCTGTCAGCCCGGAGGAGGTCGCTGCACTTACTTGGCTGCGTGAGGCCACTCCAGAAGATTCGATCATCCTTTCGACAATAGCAGAAGGTGACCTGATATCTGCAATAGCAGAGAGGAAGAACGTCGCTGACAATGATTTCCTGCTTATACGTTCCTCGAGCGATATGTTTGAGGAGGTCAATCGCATGTATACTGCGATGTTCAAGACGCATGCTGTAGAGCTGATGAATAAGTATGGTGTGGATTATGTGTACTTTTCAC
>JAUVBP010000013.1 GCA_030591125.1 Candidatus Woesearchaeota archaeon
AGCACCACTGCGCTCGTTGACTATCATCTATCTGCTTCTGTTTGCTGAACTGCAATACTATGTACTCTTTTTCCTGAGAACTCGCTAGGCAGGGGTGCTGCTATATGTGGGGGTGGTGCTATTTAACCATAGAATTGCCCTAAACCATATATTTTCTGCGTTTTATCAAAAATATCACGGGAAGATTTTATATACATATCTCCTGACACTATATACAGAGACCTATCGCTAAAGGGGTCTTCTAATGTGGGTGATACAATGACAGACGCTAAAGGTAGAAGTACTTATGTAAATGCAGATAGACATCCTGGTGGTGGCATCACCATAGTGATTGATGACTACCACACAACAAAGATAGCTGATCCTGAAGAGGCAAGACTGATCCTTACCGGTCAGAAGGATGTTGCCAAGCTCAATTCTCCTGAAGACAAGAAGCAATTGAACATCGCTATAGTAGACTACTTAGTAAGTTCATCAGAAGATATGAAGAGCCAGCATCGTGAACTTCAGCAACAACATCTCACAGTGCTGCAGGGACTGGATAACAAGCTGAGAGAGAATAGCTTCAAAGATGATCTCACAGGACTCTACTCAAGACAATACTTTGATGACACTCTTGATAGGGAAGTGTCAAGAGCGCAGAGATACCAGTCCCCATTATCAGTAATCCTTCTGGGGATAAGCAACCTTGACCAGCTCATAGAGAACCATGGGCAGACCGTGGTTGATGATGCACTCTGTCAGATGGGAGGCGCTCTTCAGAAATTAGCGCGCAAATCCGATCTTCCTTCAAGGTATGATACCAATAGTTTCGCAATACTCCTGCCAGAGACCTCTTCAAAGGAAGCATCAGATGTCTCGAGCAGGTTGTATAGAGATTTCAGCATGAAGATGAGAGAGCGGATACCTGACTGGATAAAGTATAGGGCGGTGTCGCATGCAGTGCAGATGTATGAGGATGATACTGCAGAGACTCTGATGAAGAGGGCTGCTTCGTGTAACCTGAAACGTTGATATTTACAGGGGTGTTTTTGGCATCACTTCACATATTCTAAAATCCTTTGTAATCGCCCGAGAACAAAGAGATGCCATTGCACCCCCTAAATTCAAGCGAGAAGTATCCGCTGATTTTTTAATTCCAAGAAACATTTAAATACTTTGTTTCTCAGAATGACATCATCACTCAAAAAGAGGCAATACACATGAAGAAGCACACCCCAAAGAATAAACATACTTCTAAGAACACAACACTGAGCCATAAAGACAAAGTCAAGTTTATAGTTATGGCAGTAGCAATAGTTGCGATTGTGGTAATGGCCACTGTAACGTTAGTTGCACGGAATTCAAGATGTAATGAACAATGCACAGAGGAAGCAGGACAAGCAGTGAAAGGAGTTCTAAGTAGTAAATTTGCACCTACAACAACGGAATGTTCTGATGGAAAAGATAATGATGGTGATGGTAAGTGTGACTATTGTGGATCTAAATCGTGCGCACCATGTAATGATAAGGCAAAAACTCCAAAAGGTGATCCGGACTGCTCAAGCATCATTGATAATAGCGAGTATCCTGATGAAGACCAGTTACCGTTTTGCGAAGACTCTGACAGTGGTATGAGTGTACCCCCTCGCACCAGAGGGGTGGTAGTGGCAGGTTATCCTGAGATGAGCTATACTGACGAGTGCGTGTCTTTTATCACCGGTCGTTACGTCACTGAACATTACTGTGATGCACAAAGTGAACACAAGGTAGAATACTATTCATGTTCTGACTGTGATGATGGGGTATGCAGAAAGATGCAAGAACTTCATGGTCCAAGCAGTCAATGGGGCTTTCGTGTCTCTGGGTGTGGGACTACTACGAACATGTGTATTAATGGATACAAGAATTATTTGGAAAATCAAAATATTAATGAGCGAAGGGTCAAGATGCTTGCTGAAAGTATATTCGAGAATGAGTTTGAGTGTACAGAAATCATCGAAATGGTGTATCGAGGGTCTGCTTGCGCTGAGGATGAGCAAAATATCCGTGTGCGGTATTGAGTGCGGTTTCCTCTGTGAGAAAATAAGATGACAAAAAAAAGACACCCGAGAACCTGACTGTACGTCTGTGAGGTTGAAACGTATTGTTATGTTAATCTTGATTGTCGTGGTGTAGTCAATGGAGTAGCAACCTGTCAAGAAGGAGATTGTGTAGTATCCTGTAATGCTGGATGGTACGGCTAGTATTGCAATCTTGGAAGTGGAGGAGCTATACTTTGAAGAGTGCCACATCAGTCCTGAAGACTGACCCGAAATAATTTTTTATTCTCTTTTAATTTATAGAATGCCTATAGCATCATCCGGAGAACCCCTTACATAAGGTTCAGAGAAAGCTTTCTCTATCTTCTTTTCCACGTCAAGTTCCCGTCGGTACTGTTTCCACATAGCATTGACCTTGTGGAACAGATCCTCTGTCCCATCCTCAAAGCGGGTGTGCTTGTGGTCCCTGCTCACGAACTCGTCAGGGATGCCATCGCGGTCATGGTCATATATTGCTACAGCATCATTCAGATCCTTGTACGGCCTGTAGATCATCAGCCAGTCAGGACCTTCCATGTCACGCGCGTAAGTCACAGACTCGTAAGGGAACAGGTTGCGAGATACTTCAACAACCTTGCCATCAGCGGAACGGAACACTCCAGAAGTCTTGAAATCCATGTAGCCCACTAAAGCTACAATGGGCAAAGTCATCAATGCGATGTTCTTCAA
Source organism: Candidatus Woesearchaeota archaeon (assembly GCA_030591125.1). Taxonomy (GTDB): domain Archaea; phylum Nanobdellota; class Nanobdellia; order Woesearchaeales; family UBA11576; genus JABMQF01. The sequence goes on from JAUVBP010000013.1 coordinate 2,751, forward strand.
TAGATTCACTCTGAACACTCTTCTTCATCCACTGTGGTAAGATATTCTCCCAGTATCTCGTGCAGCCCTTCAGAATTCATCTTATCATCCCATAATCTCTGGAAAAATTCCATCTGACGCTCATAATCCTCACTACCTGCGATAGGGTAAAGGCTGCCCCACATCCTTTCCGGGGAAAGCCGTCCCAGCTCAACGCGCCCATCAAGATCATCGTCGTGAAGATAAGTCCTGTCACCATCAGGCTTCTCGATGGTCATCTGTGAGTTCTCACCGACAGTGTGGTAGAAATAGACATCGTCAGAGAACATGTGCTCCTTGATCACAGTGAGGCTGCAATCGCGTCTGCTCACACCATCATCCAGCGCAGTCACAGCAGCTGCACTGCCGAACAGAAGACCTCCTGCAACAACAGAACCTGCCAATATATTGGTGATGTATCTTATAGCTTTCATCTTATCCCTCATAAAATATACTCGCCTGGCTTCAGATTTACAGGACTGTAGCCAGGGCCGAACTCTTCCTTGAGTATCTTATCTATGCCTTTCTCTTCCTTGATATCTCCAAAAGTCATTGTAGCATCTTCCATGATCTGATATTCTCTTGAGCCAGGCAGACCTCTACCCACAATGTCGCAGAAATCATCTCTACATACTAACATCGCATCAATAGAATCATCCTTGTCATGGTCTATGAACGTCACACTGTCATCAGAGAAAGACTGATCAAGCTTCATTGTGGATCCCTGCTCCTTGAGATGCCTGAAGGTCATCTTACCCCTAGGCCAATAGTTCTTAACAATCTGTACTGTGTCACCTCTCCTATCGACATAGCTGGTCTCATTGTTGTAGAGGCTGCTCCCTCCAATAAAACCCACCACTGTAATCGCAGCACCAAGACAGATGCGAGATACAACCTTCACTGCACCATATATCCTTGATCTTCTCTTAGGTGGCACTGGTAGTTTCCAGAGGTAAGGCCTGTCAAGCTTTTTTATCATAGATATCACCTTTAGCGAATGAGTACAATACCTCTGACATGGTTTAAATAAGCTTTCAGATGAAAATTTATCAAAATAGGCAGAACGTCTGCCATTTAAATACTATTTATAAATGGCCTAAGTAAACTTTATATACACCTAAAGATTACTTATTTTGCTTCATTCTGGGGAGAAGCGGAGCTTAAAACGGGTGTACTTTCAAAACATCTAGCTGAAAGACTAGAGGGATACAATGGGTGCGAGAGATACAGAACCAAAACTTGTAGTGATAGATGGCAATACAATAGCAGTGACAAGCCCTAAGCAGGCAAAGAAGATGCTTGCCAAGATGCGCTCAGGGATGGATGGGGTTGCTGAACGGTGCAATCGTAAGGTCTATGAACAGCTGGTGGGCTATCTATGCCAGAAAGCTGATCAGGTCGAGAAGCTGAAGAGGGAAGTCGCAAGACTGAAGCCTGCAGGAGATAAGCTTGAGCAGCTGTTGATACAGCATGGTCAGCTGGAATCCACTCACACTCAGGAAATGGAAAATCATGACAGGATAGTCAGTGAATATCTTGAAGTTGCCAAAGGTTATTCAGAGTTGATGGAACGCCATGGTGCGCTCAAGGCCAAGCACGTGAACCTACAGGACAGGTATCTTCAGGCCTGCCAGGATATTGACCTGATGGCGCAAGCACCTCCAGGCAGGGATAAACTCACAAAACTCTACACCCAAGAATATTTCTTTGATGCTATCGAGAGAGAGGTCTCCAGAGCAAATAGGTACCAGTATGATCTCATACTCCTGATGTTCAAGATAGACTGTCTTGAGGGATTCGACGCAGACCAGCGTGAGGATATCATCTGTTACTTGGGAGATTCAATCGAGGACTGCGCAAGGAATTCTGACATCGCTGTAAGATATGACTCAGATGAGTTTGCGCTCCTGCTCCCAATGACTGGAGAATCAGAGTCACAGATACCTGTACAGCGCGTGTTCTTAGGTTTCACTGACCAGCTGCGTCACGCGAAACTGGATGGGCCATACGTACACTCATCCATCACAGCGCTTGAACATGGTGAGGATCATGACAGCCTGCTGGAACGGGCATTGCGGTATGAGAACTATGATAACTCAGATTCTATTGCCCCATAGGAGCCAGATAACTATAATCACCAATATGAAGCCGAAGAACGAGAGCATCCTTGAGACGAATACCAGCTTATTGTAAGTCCCTGTGACAATCGAATCAGATCTCATGTTTCAGGGCCTCCAATTTCTCTGCTTATGTGGGGCATCCTCCTTAGCGGGCGCAGTACTGGTTCTTCAGTCACGAACGAATCAATCGCCCCTTCTATCACATCTACAATCGTGCACGCGCAGACCCCATGGGCCCTGACATTTCCATCAGGCATATGTTCTCTTGCCAAGGCGATAAGGACCTTATCCTGATATTCGCAATCATAGTCAACAATAGAACAGTAGTTTTGGCCGCCTATGCGCAGATAACTGTTGTTCTGATAGCAGAACAAAGGGTTGAACCTCTCCATACACTACCAAAACTGCTTTTTATTTATAAACGTATCTGCATATAGAGTAAAAAGTACTGAACAAGTTTTATAATCTTTCCTGACATATTTATACATAGGGCGATAGTAAAATGTGGTTTTTCGAGGTGGCAAACAAATGAAGGAGTCGCTAGAGGATCATATAACGATAGTTCTGAAAAGTGGATGTGAGGTGAGCATCCGTGGACCTGCAGAGGCAAGGCAGATACTTCAAGGTAGACAGAAGATCGATCATTTCAAATCATTAGGAGACAAGAAAGAACTTAATGGCAGGCTCGTCGACTATCTTGCGGACCTCGCCGGTTGGGCATCAGAGCTCGAGGCGAGGTGCGCATCTTTAGAGCGCAAGTATATCAATATGGTACAGGGTAAAGAAGAGTATGATAACCTGACAGGGCTATACACCCGACGATGTCTCTGTGATGTCCTGGAGAGAGAAGTCCTCAAATCCCAGAGATATGACTGGCCGCTGTCGCTCATCATAATGAAGCTTGAAGGGCTCGAAGCGATCGGTGAGCGGTTAGGAAAATCCGCAATAGATAATATCCTCAGGACAACTGCAGATATAGTCAGGGCATCAACAAGAGGCTCTGATGTCGCATCCAGGTATGCAGAGAATGAGTTTGCAGTCCTGCTGCCGATGTCAACACAGAATGAAGGGCAGACCGTTGCAAGACATATACACCTCAAACTCAACAGTGAGCTTTACAGTGAAGGCATAATAAGCATAAAAGCAGGCACGCACACGTTTCAGTATGAGAAAGAGGAAGATGTACAAATGTTTTTGGAAAGGGTGAAAAGATATGTGTGCATACCTGTCAAGCATGACCAAGAAGCAGTTTCAGGCACTGACTACTAAACATTTAAATATACTTCTCGGTCAGTATCATCCTATTTGTGTCATGAGGTAAATCAAATGGGACTGAAACAGACTGCATTGGCAATAGGAATCGCAATAGTATTCACAGTCTTCATCGCGTATGGTGTATGGGCGGTGTATGAACCACCAAAGAGCTACGAGTACAAGAGCGATGAGTGCTGGAAAGAATTTGACTGTGACAAGGAGATGAGGGAATGCTCAGATAAGTTCCGTAAGGAACAGGTCTATGAGCCTGATATCGATGGAGGGCCAGAAGTAGATGAAGGACCATTAGTAGATGAGCATAACGAAGAAAGTATCGAACCGATGCCTGCAAGAGATTATGATAACTGCTATAACCAGATCAGGAACAAGCCTGAATACATGAAGTGCATGGAGCAGAGGGACCAGTGTGAGGAAGAGTTCGCATCAACTACCCCGCGATACTTCCACGCCAGGAACAGCTTCATCGCATTGTTCATCATGGCTGTGCTCGCAATACTGCTCGGGATGTATCTGAAGCTCGAGAGCATAAGCTCAGGATTCATAGCAGGAGGTGTCATGCTCCTCATATGGTCTCTGATATACACTGCCGAGTTCTGGATGCAATGGAACAAGTTCGTGAAGCTCGCAGCTCTTGGCATAGTATTGGTGTTGTTGATCTATCTCGGTTACAAGAAGATAGAGACTCATACGAGACCTAAAGCAAAGAAGAAATAGCTCTTCAATTTTTTTCTTTTTCTTTATGTCAGAACACCTTTGGCGTTCTGAGCATGCTCAAATCTTCTTAGATTTGGCACGCTAAAACACATTTAGTGTTTTGAGCGTCCTAAAAATACGCTTGCGGCGGATTTTTATGATACCATCCCAAACTTTCTCTTGACTATGTAGATTATCAGCATAAGAAGCAGCAGGAAACTCACACCCTGGATGATCAGGACTATTATCCCGAACTTCCTGAAAATACCTCTCGCAGTCCTGGTGAAAAGATTCTCATCGTCCCTGAACCAACGTCGACGCATATTATCACTTCTGATCTATAGAATCGGCATAGATGAACATCTGCTGTGAGAAGATGCCTGTGACGACCGTCCCTGTGACTGTCACTTCACTATTCTTTTCAGGAAGGGTATCGCTTGACACCAGCAGGGAAGATCTATCTTCTCTCAGCGTGAATCCTGAGAACTGTGCTACGTGTAGAGGTATATTCACCCTGCCTGTGACTGTAACTTTCTTACCAAGATAATCAGAAGGGTAATCATTGATATCCTTGACTGTTGTTGTTGAGCAGCCTGCAAGGAGCAATAGAAGCAGGACAGCAGATATTAGGACTATCTTTTTCATGAGGGGAGATATGGGAGGTCTATTTATAAATATTTCTTGAGAAATGGTTCACTTAGGCTTTATCTCCTCATGGTCCCGGTTCATGTGCTTGAACACATCCTCATAGTCAGGGATGTCCTCAAGGTTGTCAAGGATGTCTTGTGCAGTGAGCTGGTCACGAGGTATCTCGCGGATGGATATCTTGGGCTTTTTCTTATCAGGAGATCGTGTCTTCACAGCAGGTTCCGGCCTCTCTTTCTTGATGACCTTCTTTGGCGCCTCTTTTTTATGCTTGTCTTTCTTCATGGGTTCAGGTGTTTCTTTCTTATGTTTAGGGGCAGGTCTCTTCTTTGCCACTATCTTCTTCTTGATCACAGATCTCTTCTTCTGTATCTTTGTCTGAGGCTTGGCCGAATCGATATCATCAGCCCAGACCGCATCATCTTCCTCGTCATCAAGATCCTCAGAACTCCTGAACACGCGCCTTACGATGAACGCCACGACTACCAATGCAAGAAGGTATAGCAGTATCTTTGAGATACTCTGCCTTTCCTCTCTGTCTGCTACAGGTATGTCTGATACAGACAGCTCAGCCAATCCCTGGGCGGTATCTAATTCACCTTTCACTGCAAGGAAAATATACACATCAGCACCGTTCAACCAAAGGAACCCTTCCGACTTCCTGGAGATGAACTTCTGCATGCTGATGCCGGAGACTGTGGCAGGTGTCATCTCGGTCGCTGTCAGTATCCCTCCAGCAAGCGCTGTGCCTGCAGCAGAAGCTGCACTCTCATCATCAGAATACGAGAATCTCCAAGTGATAGCATCAGACTCATCTTGCAGGTAACTGCTTTTCTTGACTGAGACAAGCTTTTCCTGCATCGACTCCTTGAATCTTGAGTTGGCGATATTCTCCTCCTTCACAAGGACAAAGCTGGTCGGGGCAGGATCTGCCACTACCTCTCCTGTGATGAGCGACATAAAGTCTTCATCATCGAGCGTGATACCTGAGGCCCCTATGTAGCTGTAGCTTGCAGAGCGCTTCTTGTCGGTCACCACCTGGGAAACGACTATCGGGACCGAACTGACGACAGACAGGCCGAAAGGCTTTCCCTCGACAGCATCAAGTTCCACTGTGCTGCGCATCATGGAAGGCGCCTTGAAACTTGAGGATCTTACAATACCATCTTCATAGTATAACGTCAGCATGAGCTCTGCCTCTTCACCTGATGGGTTGAATACAGAAAGATACGTGTCGTAAAGGCTGTTCACGATACCGTGAGCAAAATAAGCATCAGCAGAAGGGCCTGATGCGCCTGTTCCTCCGAAGCCTGAATCATCTGCTGTAAAGAACATCCCTGCAGCGATCTTGACATCACTATCTACTGCTATGCTGAACTCTTCTGACTCAAGAGCGTAGCTGCTGAGCACAAGATGGCGCTTGCTTTTTGCAGGTACTGTCTCATCTACCTCTGTAGTGCTGCCATCATCATAATAAAATGTGATTGTGAGGTGTGCGATACCAAGTGATGGGTTCAATATGTCCAGGAATGCCGCGTCTTCCTCTCCGACTCTCCCTCCGGGAAATAGCCAACCTTTCTCCAATACATCTGTCGCATGCCCTCCAGAACATCCGCTCACGTGCTTGTCGAAAGTTGCGGATGACACGACAACCGGTGTTGTGCTCGTGACCTTGATGCCGAACCGCTTCTCAGGCTGAGTCTTCTCTTTCATGTCGATACGCAACACCCGCTCAGCAGGTGCCTGCAGCCTGAAGGTCTTCTTCTCGCCATTGTCATAATAAAGAGTCACTGTGACAGCAGCCTCTCTCGACGCTGTGTTGAGTATGTACAAGAAAGTCTTCACAGACCCGCTAGAATAACCATCTGCAGTGTACCAGTTGAATGATGGTTTGCGGACAGCCAGGTCTCCGAAGCCAGCAGAACGTAGATCATCATACTGTACCATGTCCACGACCAGCTCGTCGTCAGTATCTACCATCACTCCGAGAGCACCTGAAGCTCTCCTTGAAAGATCGAATGAAGCGGTGCTCTGCGCGTCAACAGTCGCTGTGAAAGAGACAGGGCCATCTTTATCCTGATATAGTGTGACTTCTGCGTCTACTGCCTGATCATCAGGATTGAATATGTGCAGTGTACAATCTGATTCTTCACCTACATGACAGCCTGCAATGTAGTGGTTGAGCTCTGCGCCTTGTGCAAAAGCAAGCGAAGCGAGCAATACCAACCCAAGAACAAATGGGAAATACCTCTTATTCATCAAATAACGCACCTCTTACAGCTTCTCGCCCTCTTTTTCCCAATAGACCGGATTCGATAGACATATTTAAATTTAACTGAAAAAGAACCATTACGGAGTGGGGACTATATCTGATTCTTTTAAATGCAGGGTCTCATCATGCAGAATGGTTGAAGAAAGCTGCAGCAAAACAGAGAACTGCCACGATGACTGCAGAGGCGAATGTGCCGAGAAGAGGCAGCGTCACCGCGCTGATGATGACTGCGCCAATGCAGGCGCCTGCATAATCATAGAAGAACAATGATCCTGCGGTCTGTGCTGCACCCTTGAAGCGGAGCTTCGCAGCCATAGGGAACAATGCGCCAACAAATGCTCCGAGAAGCAGAGTCACAAGAGGGAACAAGAATGATGCTATGGGTCCTGCATACATCACGAACAAGGGAAGCAGCAATGCGTAGATACCTATGGACACCTGTATGATCGTGACACACTTCCTGCTTATGATATGCATGTTACGGTTCACGAACCATGCACCCAGGGCAAGGCCTGCCATGAACGCAGTTATCATCAACCCTATCTTATTGTATATATTACCATATATTATCTGGAAAGATATGATCAGCAGGATCTCGAGCGCGATGCCTGAGAATCCTGCAGTGAAGACTGCGAACTCAACTGCGTCGATACGCCAGAGCGTCCATACGATGAATGCTGCAATAAGGACCATGAGGAAAAAGTAGTCATTGCCGAACCGGTCAAGCCATTGGCGCATGTGGAAATAATACGCGACAGGCCTGAAGTCCCTGTTGACGAGATCGGACGTGCTGAGATCTGCCTGTAATGCGGATATCTTTTCTTTGCTCACGCGGCTCTGCAGGTAATCCTTGTTGATATATGTTGTAGTGATGGGGCTGTCATAGTATGCCTTGTAAGAGAGCGGCATATCTGACGCAATGAAGTGCAGCGTGTCGCCGGGGATGAGCAGCACCTTCCTGAAATTCTCTCTCAATGCATTATGTACTGCGGCATCCATATTCAGGGTGGCATCACTGAGGTAATTCTCGCCTGAACTGATGCTCAGGCCGACCACCCCGTCAGGACGCAGTACGCGCTTGAGCTCTGCAAAGAATTCTGTGGTGTAGAACCTGTTAGAGCTTGCAGTGTCAGGATCAGATGTGTCGATGATCGCGACATCATAATGGTCTTCGGAGGTCATGACAAATCGGCGCGCGTCAGCGATGTGGACGTTTAAACGCGTGTCTCTCAGGCTCTCAGTGAACCTGTTGCCATTGCTGACCACTACCGGGTCGAGCTCTATGTAATCCAGACTTTCAAGAGGATACTTGAAAGATTCATGGGTAGTGCCTGCGACACCGCCAGATATCATCAGCACGTCTTTCGGTCCTGGGTGCTGGAGAAGTGCATAATGCACTGCCTCCTCATTCGACTGTGTATCCCCTGTGGAGAACATCGGCCTACCGTCCATGAAGAAGTTGATCTGGCCATCAGTCTCAGTGACGACATACTTACCATATACAGATTCTCTCACCGACAAGACCTCCTGCATGGGGTACTGCTGCGATGTCGTGATCAAGTTGAGGTCGATGCCTGCGAACAAGACAGTACCTCCTAAAAATAATGTGAGCGAAAGTGCTGAGAGTATCCTGTGCCTTGAACGTATAGATATGAACGCTGCTGCCGCGGTGTTGACTACCAGCACCAAAAGCGCAATATGGAATGCGTTGAAATATGCTATCAGGATGAAACTGAAGATCACACCGCCGATGATGTTTGAGACTGAGTCGAAGAAGTACGCCTTGCCGATCTTGAGCGAGCTCTTCTTCCTTGCGAACATCTCGGAGAAGAGTGGCAGTGAGAACCCCGTAACGAGACAGATCGGGATGAGGATGAAGAATGCAGTCAGGAATATCTGTGTCACACCGACGAGCTCTCCGCGGATGAAAGCGAAACTGTACAGGTTCCTGATCACGAATACAGATGCGGTAAGTATCACTGCGACTGCGAGGTGAAGAAGTATGAGTATGCGGGTCTTATCCTTTATCTTTCCTGCCTTCTTTCCCAGGTAGCTCCCGATGCCGCTCAACAGCAGCCAGTTCGCCAGCAGCAGCCCGATGACAAGCTCATTGCCATAGAAGACTGAGAGGAATTCCCTCAGTATCACTAGCTGAGTGAGTATCTCGCCGAATCCAAGAGCCAGTATAGAGAATATTATCCAGTTGGTGGAGAGCCTCTTATTCATCATGCGGTGACTGAAACCTACTGCCATTTAAATATTGCGCTACAAAAACTATTTATACCAGCAAAACAAATTTTTATGGATGAACCTCAAAGAGTTCCATGGTACTCTGACAGAGATAAGGCAGAAGGTAGAATCGGCTTCTCAACAGAAATTTGATCTCAAGAAAGTCGTTGAGAGCGGCAGTTACATGTATGATTACAATTACAACAAGGCCAAATATGCGGCTGACCAGATCAAGCGGAAAGCGAAGGTGCTTGTGGAAAAGATAGAGAATGTACAGAAAGCCAACAAGAACGCCCGCCTGGATGAACTGCTCGTAAGAGTGGTGTTGAATTCAAATCTTGTGCTTGAAAGATATCTTGAGCCGAAAGAGTGCATTGTGCTGGTAGATCAGCTTGAGAATGACCTTGAGGAGATAGATAAGATACAAGTCCTGGAGAAAGAGATAAATGATTTTGAGAAAGAGGCAGCGGTGAAACCAATCTCCCGGGA
>JAUVBP010000023.1 GCA_030591125.1 Candidatus Woesearchaeota archaeon
CCTTTCTGATGTCTTGCGACTATCTGGAGGAACCCCCCTTTCTTGAGATGATGTAATGACTGCTCTATCATATCAAAACAGACCTGTTTCCCTGCAGTCTGTGGGGGATTGAAGAGGATCGTGTCGAACATCCTGCCCTCAAATTTTGGGCTTGAGAATATATTGCTCTGTATGACTTCGGCATCCGACTTATTCAACTCAACATTCATCCTTGCAAGCTTCACTGCCCGTTTGTTGACATCACTCATGACAAGGTCAATAGAATGCAGTTCTTTCTTCACTGCGATACCTACAACACCATATCCACAGCCCAGGTCAAGCACATCCCAACCAGGCTTTAGCATACACTCCTCGATGAGCAGTCTCGTACCATTATCAAGCTTCTTTGGAGAGAATACCCCTCCTGCAGTATACAGCTCAAGCTGCACCCCATTCACGACCATCACCACTTTTATCGGTTTGAATGGCGAAGTCTGTTTCTCTGTGTAATAGTGTTCAACCATCAGTATCCTCATCATTTCTTATCAATGGCTCCTGGACCATCAGGGTTTATATCGTGGAATCCTGGCTTGGCCCGTCTGGACTGTTGCGCATCATCTGACTTGTCATCCGCCGCATCATGATACTTTACAGGAGCTGCAGGCCTTTTCTTGAGCCTATACACAAGGAATATCACCACCCCTATAAGTATTAGGAGTAAAAGTATAAGGTAATTGTTGTTCTGGATGTCCAGCTCTTCAGAAGGCGATACTGCCTTTCCTGTGAGCAGCCCGATTTCACGTGCGACTATCCTGTTTGGATACACATCAAGCTCAAATATCTTTTGGGAGGCCTTGTTTGCATAGAACAGTGTAATGGTTGCTGTATATGGTCCCGGCATCACGTCTTTTGTGTACCAGTACCCCTCAAGATGACGGAGTTCGCGTGCAGGTATGTCGACAGCCACAGTCTTGAAGTCAGTATACTCCTTACCATCAGCATCAGTTATCCGCATCTCCGCATGGACATTCTTCAGCTCTGTACTCCACATGTTCTGGAGGAGGATATCGAATTTTGCGACATCGCCAAGAGTGAAATCATCCACGACAAGGCCCTTTATGACTATCTCAAGCTCACCTACAGTGAATATGGTCTCAAGTCTTATCTGTCTGCCATCATAGTTTACCCTGACGATGACAGTGTATACTCCTGGCGCATATGCTTTTTCAGAGGTGACGGTGAACTTGATGTCTTCTTCAGGGTCAAGGCTTTCTGATCCAGAAGATAGCTCCTCCACTTTTGTCCCGTCTGAATCATATATCTGGACATTTACGTCAGCTTTTGATATCTTCTCCTTTCCCTTGTTGAAGACCGGGATTGCTATAGTTACTGGTTTTCCGACCTGCGTGTCAAGTACATGCACCCTTGCTTCGACATACTTGTCAGGGTAAGGGACATCTATTATCAGCTTTGATATGACTGCAAGATCTGCCTTGACGACTGCGCCTTGATCAGGTGGAGCAGGGGTCGAACCTACCGAGACTATGTCTATAGTATGTGGTCCTGCTATATCTATCCTGTCAGGGATCGTGAACTCGACAGAGACTGTCCGGGATTCATCAGTGCTCGCAAGCTTGAACACCTGTTGGCTCAGCTTTAGGTTATCAGTGAATTCTCCGCGAGAATAGACCATGACTTCAAGATCTTCATGGCCATTGTTGACGATAGAAAGATCATATGATATCACCTGGCCCGGATTGAAATCAACGACCTTCTTTGAAGGTGCAACACCGATAGCATATGCAGAGGATACAGTAAGGAGTACGGCTAACACTAGAATGATGGCAGATCTCATCACCTTACAGTATTTAGCTGCCTCTGTTGATGTCATGATTGTTCACCGTAGAATACCAGCCCGGTTATCTTTTCGCCAGGCGGCTCATCAAGAGGTACATGTACCTTCACCTCTATCTCTGCAGAGTCATTCACATCATGCCAGTCGAAATAATCAAGTATTGTCTGTATCGTGGTGAGGTTGATCCAGTCTATCGCTGATCCTGTCCAGTTGAATGCTCCAGGCTCGGCAGGATAGTTATCTACCTTGAGCTGGAAGTCTGAATCTATGGTGGAAGCACCTGTAAAGAAGCTCTGGTTGGATGTGACGTTCACGACATCAGTATAGACATTTCCATCGCTCTGTATGAGGAACGGAGGAGGATTATCATCAGTAGTGTCATTGGTATGGTCATTATCGGCGTCTCCGAAATCAACAGTGTCTACTATGAATGACAAGGCCACGTATGGCTGTATAGAGAAGTTCCATGAGTCTGACCATTCACCATGGAAATAACCATCATACGCCCTGACGCTCCAGTTATATGCGCCGCATTCATCATATGTCCCAAGCTCGACTATTGGCGTATAGTTGGTCGCAGTTATGTTGACATCATAGATATCTGAACAGAACTCACTGGTTATGTTTATCTCATAGGAGAGTGTCTGGTTATCAGGATCATATGCAGGTTCCCAGATGAACATTAATGTCCTGTTTACCAAAGTATCATTGCCATTATTAGGGAATGTGAGGTTCACCTTATATGGCGGGCTTCCCACAAAAGTTGTGAGGTTGTTCTTTATCTCAGCATCCTGGCCTTTTGATTTTCCGAGGAAGTGGCCTTCATGAGTCTCATTTGTCGCATTGCTGGGTATATCAACTACAAACCAGAACATAGCAGTCTCTCCGACATCGATATCGGATACTGTCTTGTTCGGAGGGGCAGAGTCCCATATCAGTTTCTGGGTGCCGGCTTCACTGCCGGAGACAACAGTCGGGACAAAGTCATCGATGACTATTGAACCATTGACCTGTGTTATGTTTGGTGAATCGATGCCGGTGAGGTCGATGATCCATTCATCCTGGATATTATCATAATATGGGTCGCGCAGTATGCCTCGTGTCCTGTTATTCGTCTGTGTCACAAGGATCTCGAACCTGTATGATCTGCTGACGCTCAGGTTGACACTCTCAAGGTCGTAGAACTCTCCAAACAGCGTCCCATCGTCACGCCGCTCGGTATCATTGAGGAATGTGACATCCCACACACGCAGCAACTCATCATAATCAGGAGCTCGTCCTGCTCCTGCTCCCGGATCGCCAGGACTCAGGTATACCATGGCCCAAGTGGGACCATCTGAAAGGTTCTGTTCGATGAAGAAATCATTGTTGGTGCAGTTCCTGTCGTCGAAGTTCCAGTTCGAGCACTTCCAGAAGTAAAGGTCAGTATCTGCACCGTATGTGAAATTCAGGACGGTCTGTGAGTAATAGAACACTGGATCAGTCCACCATGCTATTGATTCTGTCCAGTTGTATATCTCTTCCGGCTTGTCAGTATCATTCTCGAGCGTGTCCTCAAGACGCGTGAAGTTGGTCAGGTTCGGAGGGAATATGACTCCTGTGTACGTTATCTCTACAAGAGACCCGTTCTCAGGTATTATCGTGACGTTGTAGATCTCAGCCCTTGGAAGTGTGAAATTATAATATGTGTCATCAGTCCATACCAGTCCCCCTGTAGAATTATATATGTACATAGTCACATTTACAGGATTATACCTTGAATCAGTTATGACACCTGAGACATCGGTGATATTATAGAACTGGACAGTTATTGTGCCGATTCCAGGGGTTGAAATATTGTTGAATGTGAAGTTATCATACGCAAATACACGATACTGATGGGTGCCAGGACTTACATTCGTCGTGTTCCACGCGTCAAAATAGTATTCACCTATCCCTTCAGTGTCGTTAGGGGGCGTCATCGAGTAGTTCACACCGAGTATCTCAATATATGCTCCGAGAACGACGCTTTCATTCTCGAACCAACGCCCTTCTCCTGCAGTGATGTTGGCGGTGAAGTTTACAGACTCGCCTTGATAGATAGGATCAGGAGCATCATTGACCGCAAGCACGACTGGAGGCACATTGACCTGGATAGATATCCTAGATATCTCTGCATCACCTCGCTTGTTGATGACTACAAGGTCCCAAGTCCCGCTGAGGTCATATGATAGATTAAAATCATAGAAGTCATCCGCAGTCTCATCCGCGTCAACAGGGACGTATGGGCTTAACCTCGCGGTAGATGCATTCGGATCGATGTACTGAAAATACACATCTGACATGTCAAGTGAGAATGCTTTCGCGTATACTGTCTCGTTCTGACCGAAGTAATAGCTCTGGAAGATGAATGCTGAGTCTTTATATGAGACAAGTTCCTGTGCTGAAACATTATCCCTCGCAGATGCTATTCCGCTATAACCCTCAGTCGTCACGTTATAATAGATTATATTAGTCGTATTGACTATCTCGTCAGGCGGGATGGGGTCTATCTTCAATAGGAAGTTCTTGATATCTCCATTGATACCGAATACGCCCAGATCGATGATGGAATTATTGTTTGTGTCGGTCAAAAGAGTCACATAATCTTGCTCGTAGAGGTATATCTCATAGTCCTGAGACTGATTATATACCAGGTCCACTACATCATAAGTATTCGATACATACGTGACTGTATGGAATAGATACACTGCAGACCCAATGCCTCCTGCAGTAGTTATGTTAGGGACGATAGAGAGCCGTTCAGAGACTGTTGTCGCATCATAAGCATTACCGCTCTCATTGAACAGGCTCGTCGCAAGTATGGTTGTATTATCGAAATCACCGATGGCTGCACCAGGCGGCACTTCAATCCTGACCATTATAGGTGTGATGGTGCCCGTACTCACATAACCTATGTCGACAAAGGTGTCAAAATTCGTATCGGTCAGGAGGCTACCATCTGGATGGTGTAGAGTCACCGTATAGCCGAGGCTTGAGGAGTACTGCAGATTGACTATTGAAGGCACATCATTATTATACACATCGTGCTCATATTCGATGGTAGTGTTCTTCACTGCAAGCGCGGCATTATTTGGTATCACTGCAATGGCGCCGACTATTGTCGTATCCACAACTGACTTAGTCACTGAATTCGCATTCGATATTGCAGTCAATGTTGTCGCATCAGTATCCCCGCTCGTAGCGCCGACAGGGATTGACACATTGACAAGCAATATGTAACCATAGCTCGGAAGGATATACCCTGTATCAATAAGGCCATCGCCATCAGTGTCATTGAGCAGGGTGCCATTTGCGAAAGAGACTGTAACATTATACCCCGGGGGTGTCCCTGTGATGTTTATGTCGTAGAGGTCAGGCACGTTCCCTGCATTTCGGATGGTGTTGATATGGGTGACAGTGGTGCCTTGCTTTCCGCTCTCAGTGCTGTCAGGATAGAACATCAGGCCGAATATGCGGCTATCGAACCGGGCCATATTATCTTCTATCTGCGAAGGAAGGTTTGTTCCTCCCCCTAATGCTGAAGATATGTGTGCAACCACAGGGGAACATGCAGGAAGTCCAAGGTCAGACCATCTTACCCTGAATTCAAGATCGATACCGTTGTCATTGCCTCCTATTATGCCAGTCTCAAGCCCGACAGGATCAGTTATCGCCCCCGGCTCATCGACACCATCTCCTGTGACTGGGTCACCTGATGCATTGACAGGAGAATAATTGTAAAGGGTAGTTTCATATTTGTTGTTTGAACCTGACCAGCCAGTGAGCAATACCTGATCATAGGACTGGAGATAACCGTCCTGGTCGTAGTCAAAATAGATCGGAAGTCCGATGACGTTCGCACCACCTGATGATCTTCTTATGTACATCCAGAGCCATTCTTCATTGAAAGTGAATGCGAACTTCCTCAGGTCCTTATCAGCGGTCTGGACGATATCAGGATCGGTGACCCCGCTTATTCCGTCGGTGATGACATTATCAGGATCATTGAGTACAGGATCCCAATCAGTGATGTTGCCGTCTATTGTTATATCTGTTATAGTGAATATCCCTGCCTCGAGTCCTGGACATGTATTGGCAGATATCGTGACATCGACCGTATCAGTTGATGAGAGACCGAATGAATCCGTGGCCGTAAGTGTTATGGTGTGATTTCCAGGAGTGAGTGTTGACACCAGTATCTCTGTCCCGAAACCCAACAGCTCACCTGCATCAGAAGTCCACACCATGGAACGGCCGGACATATTGCCGTCTTGTATATCATATGCTGCTCCGATGAATTCTATGTCATATCCTTGGGTGAAATTAGACCCTGTTGTTGGTACAGATATAATGACAGTGGGTCCTGTCTTGTTTACCACAGAAAAGTTCCAGGTCGCGCTGGTGCCTGCATTGCCGAACTCGTCAGTGCAGTTGACTGTCCAGTTGTATTCGACATACTGAAGGTCATATATGGTGAAGCTCTCTGTAGGGTTGCCTGCTATGGAATTATTGGTCTGGTTGAATGTATCATTCACGTAAAGCGTGCATCCTGCCATCGCATTAGCATCAGATATCTGATATGTCAAGGTGAGGTTTACAATTTCAGTGGTTGCACTATTGGACGGGTTCAGAAGATTGATTACAGGAGCATCTTCATCCAGCAGCGAGAACGGGAACTGTACATTTGAAGGGGTGGTGCTCTCCCAATACAGGTAAGCTATCTTGTTGTTCTTCTTTATGGTGACATCAACACAATATGAGACACCTATTCTCTCACCTTGGGATAGGTTAGCATCATCACTGAACGGAAGTGCGTAGCTGATCGTATTTATGCCTGGATCGTTATCACAGATATTCGTGGCAGATGTACTTGTATTGGCGAAGTTGTACTCTCCGGAACTGTTCAGCTTGAATATCTGGGCGAAGAGGTTAGCGCTTGCGGTCGTCACATCGCAGCCACCATAGACTGTGAAGTCCCATGTCCCGTTCACCAGAGTGACATTTGTCCAGTTCTGCGCTATCCATCTTTCAGGCCAGCATTGGATGCCTGCATTGGAGAGATCAACATTGCTCGAGGTGTATTGCACACCTCCAACAGTCTGGTTAAGCATAAGCATATGGCTGGCGTATTCTGGATCAGATGTATTGAAATGATAGTAGGTCTTCTCGAACACTTCTCCATATCCAGGATCGACAGGGGATATGGGGATTGTATACTCCTGTCCAGGCATCATGTCAAGTATCTTGACCCAATCCCCATAGCATTCCTGTGTCGTGAAGTTCCAGTCCTTGCACTTGTAGAGCATGTTTCCCTGTGCCACTGCAGTGAGCTCTCCATCAATGAATTCGGTGCTGCTGAGGTCGATTGCATATAGCTGTTTCCACCCTGCCTGCTTGCCTTTCGTCTCAGTGAGGTCTTCCAGACCTATCTTATGCTCCTTGCCTCCACGCACGCCCCTCATCTTTATGTGCTTGACAGAATCCAGGACAGTCTCTATATCTACTGTATAGTTGCCGGACGCGTTAAGATCAGGTGATATGTTAGACAGGTATACAATCTCTGTATCATTGCTGTCTGTTATAGAAAATACCGGGAAGTCAGATTCATTGATGGATATATTGATGATGGGGATTGTGAGGTCGCCAGTAATATTGACCTCTACGGAAGTCGCGTTCGTATCATTCCCAGACAGCGCGATGAATCCTGTAATCGTTGCAGTGGTGAAGAACAGCACAGTCCCTAATATCAGGAACAGGAATACCGACAAGAGAGGGCTTATACGTCTTGGGTTTCGGCCCAGCTGGCTCCTGCTAAGCCTGCCCAGGTCCTTATTCACCTTTTTCAGTTCTTTGTTGATGTCTTCTAGTGCATCCATCTTTTCAGTTCGGCATCATCTTCTTCTGCACCCTATTGTAGCAGGTCCATATCGTCCTGTCATCCCTGTTGATGAGGACTGCAATCTCATGGAAGCTCATCTGGGCGACATCCTTGAGATGTAATGACAGGCTCTCCAATGGCGCGAAGTCTCTATTCTTGAATATCGAGAGAGGTATGTCGATTATCTCTACAGATGGCGGATCGGCCTTAGGGATTGCCTGACGCTTCTTCTTTGCCCTGTTATATGTGGTCCAGATTGTCCTGTCATTCCTGCCCACAAGCACAGCTATCTCATGATATGTGAGTCCTTTCTCTTCCTTGAGATACTCTGCCACAGACTCGAGAGGTGCAAGATCCCTGTCTACAAATATATATGAAGGGACAGTACTATGCTTCCGCATCAGCTCATTCTCTTTTTGTTGTCTGGTGTTCTCTTTTATTTATCTCCACCTTTTCTGAATTGTTTTGACAGGAAATAGAACCACACTATGTTCATGGCCAGCAGTAGAGCTATCACGACAAGTATCAGCACGATCAGGAACCCTTGCATGCTCTGTTCCTCATCAGCCTCCCTGCTTACTGCCTGACCGACCATCACTCCCTGCCTTGTCATGCTGTTGGTATCGACGATGAATTCGTAATCCTTCTGCACCACTCTATCTGAATAATGGACTATGAGCTTGACAGTGTATATCCCGGGAGCCACTCCTTCAGTGTACCAGTACGCTTCCAGTTTCCCTGACTGCTTGGCAGCTATGTCTATTGCTGCGGTCTTGGACTCAGTCATCAGCTTGCCCTGGCCATCCTCCACTATGATCTTGGCATACACATCCTTCATGACAGTATTCCACCTGTTCTCAAGAAGGATGTCAAACTTGGCCACATCACCGAGAGTGAACTTATTGACTTCTATATCACTTATGTCGATCACAAAGTTTCCGAGATCGAAGTTCTGCTCGATCCTGAACTGTTTTTCACCATAATATACTGTCACGACTGCCTTGTATGAGCCCTTGTTCACTGATGGCGTCCATGACGCCTCAATATTTACAGTCTCTTTGGACTTGACACTCTTTGTTTCCGTATTGAAATCTGCAATCTTGCCCAGGAGCGGACCCTGTACCTCAACATGAGCATATACCTCATCGATGTCCTCGGTCCCGAAGTTGTATACTGTCATGAAGAACCTTGCAGGAGATGTCCCATCCTCTGTTCCGCTTATGAACAGCTTGCCTTCAGCATACGATCCTGGATAAGGGACCTTAATTATCATCTGGGATATTACAGCGATATTCGCAGAGATCACTGCACCGTCATCCACATCAGCACCTTTAGGGAATGGCCTTACGACAAGGTCTATCTTGTTCGTGCCAGGTTTGGGCGCATCAAGAGGGAACTTGAGCACATACTGTACACGCCCGACAGTATCAGATGACTCTACATCTATCAATGGATTTATTATGGTCACATAATCTGCAAGGTCTCCTTGTGAGTAGACTGCAGCCCTGAATTCCTCAGCCTGGTCGTTTATTATGATAAGCTCTCCTTCTATCTCCTGTCCTGGTGAGAAACTTATTATCTGTCGTGAAGGACCTACACCCAGGGCAGAGACGTCCAGGGACATAAGTACAAGCAGCATAGCTAACAAGAACAGGTTCCCTATCCAGTTCGCTCTATCCTTTCTCATCATGTCTGCTCTCCATAGAATGTGAGGTTCACTGATTTGATTCCTGCAGGTTCATCCCAGGGTACTGTGACCCAGATATCGATCTTAGCCTGATCATTCGCATCGCTGTAGTTGAGCGAATCTATTATGGTGATGTTTGTGAGTGATACCTGAGTCCAGCTTGTCGCTGAGCCACTCAGGTTTATCGAGCCGGCCTCATCATCACTGACCTTGAGCTGGAAGTGGTCTGTCGGTGATGGTTCTCGCACCCATAGGCTCGCATCTGCCGTCAGGTTGATTATATCTGCGACGACTGTTCCATTATTCAGCAGTATGAACGGAAGTGGATCATCATCAGTCGTATTGTCTGATGACCCTAAGAACATATTTCCGAAGTCTACTAGATTTGGGTTGAGGCTTAGGATGATGATGGGCATTATCTTGAATTCCCATGTGCTGCTCGATGAGCTTGCACTCTCGTCGTCATATGCAAGGACTGACCAGTTATACCACTCAACGCATTCGTCTGATGTCTTTAGTTCCTGTAATATGTAATTGCTTTCAGACAATCCAGAATATGTAACTGGTGAGCCGCAACCACCCTGTAATGTAAGGTTGTAGTAGACAGGCTCACTGTCCGCATCGGTCGAATCAGTCCAGTTCAGGTTAGGTGACCGGGTCATTATAGTATCATTGCCATCCTCAGGCCATATCAATGTAGGTGTGGTAGGGACCGTGTTCTCTATCGTGACCTTGCTGCTCCACACTGTGCTGCCGTTCTGACCTGAAGAATCTACAGGAGTTGCAGATACGTTCCACCAGTCATGCTTGATAGTCTCATCGCTGACCGTGAGGTTGTATCTTCCGACAGCTGAATAGTAGTTGCTCTGTACCTGTTCGAGTGTGAGGCTTATGGTGTAGATCTTGACGTCGGAGATGGTGCCGTTGAAATGGGCGCCTTGTCCACTGTACCCCTCACCGATTGCAAAATTATTGGAGTCTCCATTGAATACTACCACTTCAGTGGTCCCATCTGCCTCAAGGTTGCCGTTGACATATATCTTCCTTGATTTTGAAAGACCATCCCAGACCCCTACGACATGATACCACTGGTTGTATGGGTTGATTGGGCTGGTGGACGTGACGGTCTCATCACTCACATCGGTTCCTGTGGAATTGTCTCCCCTGAGCCAGAATCTTATCTCATCTGACGATATCGCCATCCTGAATGCTGCTCCTTCACCTAGGTAGTAATCCGGACCTGTTGGCGTTCTCGGCTTCATCCAGACCTCAACCGTAAGATGGGCATCAGCACTGCCCACCACATCCCCGAGATAC
>JAUVBP010000070.1 GCA_030591125.1 Candidatus Woesearchaeota archaeon
GAAGAACCCTCCCCTGCCGATATTGAACCTATACGCAGAGTGCTTCCTGAGGATCAGGCACCTACCGATAATATGGAACCTTTGCTGAGAGTGGTATCTGATGAACCAGAATATGTACAAAGGACAGGCGCTGTAGAATACGTACAAAGACAGCTGCCGGAGTAATCTACAAATCAGATATAGGGAATCAGGATGCACAAGTCAGTCAAGAGAATATCAAAAGCGATACCCAAGCTTGCGCTGCAGCAGATGAATCTCGTGAAGCAGCTGAAGCAGGTCAAGAGGACAAGGTTCCGTACGTGTATCGGGATCGCGTTGCTTGCGGCAGTGTTGGTCTCGCTCATGTTCTCTATAGGACTATACTCCAACCTGCAGCTGAGGGTCGGCGACTATCTCTACGGTGGAGGCACACCCCTCAGCAACATCGGGATAATATCTATAGATGACCGGAGCATCCAGGAGATAGGGCGGTGGCCCTGGGAAAGAGGCAACTTCACAGAGCTTCTGGGTTGGCTTGGTGAGAGCAAAGTTGTAGCGTTTGATGTTGCGTTCTTTGAGGAATCTGATAAAGAGACAGACATGGCACTTGCGAGAGCAGTGCACAATGCAGGTAATGTCGTGATGCCTGTAGAGTATCTTGAGTTCGAGAGAAGAGGAGACAAAGTATTCGGTGGAGATGTCATGGAGCCTGTATCACCTGTCAGGAAGGCAGCAGCACAGCTTGGCTACATAAATGTCGTGACAGACTTTGATGGGGTGACGCGGGCAGCCAATACCAATATACAGGGGGATCATGTCCATTTCACACATGCCATACTGAAACAATATCTTGGCAGGGACGCAGAGACGAAGAACCGCTTCCTTGTCAACTACATAGGAAGGCCTGGCACGTATACAAGATACTCATTCAGGGATGTCCTGAACGGCAGATACGAGAAAGATGAGTTCAAGGACAAGATAATCCTGATCGGCGCTACTGCGACAGACCTTCATGACTCATATCTTGTCCCCACATCAGCAGGGATAGCAATGCCTGGAGTAGAGGTGCACGCCAATACAGTACAACAACTGATAACAGGCAAAGATCTCGAGGTCGCGTCTTCCGGGATGACTATCTTCATCATATTCCTTGTCGCGATAGGTGTCGCGCTGATGGTGTTCTACCTGCCGATGTTGATGTCAGCACTGCTCTCTTTCGGAGTGATCTTCCTATATGTGTTCATTGCAATCTTCGTGTTTGACACAGGAGTGATACTCAACATAGTATATGTGCCTCTTACAGCCATAGTCGCGTATGTATCGACAATAGTATATTTCTACCTCTCTGAAAAGAAATCCAAGAAGGAAGTCATGGGTGCGTTCGGTAAGTATGTCTCAAAGGATGTCATCAAGCACATAATGGAGAATCCTGAACGGCTGAAGCTCGGCGGTGAGAAGAGGGAGATCACAGTGTTCTTCTCAGACATAAGAGGATTCACCACGATCTCTGAGAAACTTTCACCAGAGCAGCTTGTCACTCTCCTGAATGAATACCTCACCGAGATGACCAACATCATACTGAAACACAACGGTGTAGTCGACAAGTACATGGGAGATGCCATAATGGCGTTCTGGAATGCGCCGCTCGACCAGCCAAAGCATGCAGAAAGGGCATGCATGACCTGCCTCGACATGGAAGACAGGCTAAAGGAACTGCAGAAAAAATGGACTGAAGAAGGCGTGCCTCCTCTTGAGATAGGTATAGGCCTCAATACAGGCTATGCAGTAGTAGGGAATATGGGAAGCTTCGACAGGTTCGACTATACCGCAATGGGAGATACGATCAATCTAGGCGCCAGGCTCGAGAGCATAAACAAGCAGTATGGCACAAGGATAATCATAAGTAAAAGCACAAGGAAGAAAGTTGCTGAACTTCCTTTTGTCATGCGCAAGCTCGATAAGGTCATGGTGAAAGGGAAAAAAGAGCCTATCACAATATATGAACTCATATCTACCAAAGAGAACGCCAAGAAATGGTACTTTGATGTCATAGAGCACTTTGAGAAAGGCTTTGATCTATATATGAAGCAGAAGTGGGATGAAGCGATCAAGGAGTTCAAGCTCGCTGACAAGATAAAGAAAGGAGGGGACCCTCCATCGATAGCATTCATAGAGAGATGTGAGTTCTTCAAGAAAGAATCATTGCTGAAAGAGGATGTGCCTGGAAAAGACTGGGATGGTGTGTGGGTCATGAAGACGAAGTGATTGAGTATTCTGACACCCTTCACAGATGAACAAGATTTATAAATGACGCCATATTATCAATAATATTCTCATGAGTTTAGATTGTGTAATCAAGGGTGTGGGCAATGGTAGAACTTAAATTCAATGTCAAGAAGCAGAATATAAGAGTATTCAATGATATCCTTTCTGAAGAGGACTGTGAACGGAAAGTCAAGCTGAACAAGGAGAAGGCTTTCAGCATGATAGGTCGAGTGTTCGACAGGAAATCCACTGTCAGCATAACACATAAAGAAAAGAAATTCTATCCGTTCTGGCATGTGAAAGCAGAGAGCTTCATAGAGTACAAGAGGAACAGCACCTACTCATTCGATGTCGATCCACAGGTAAGGAGCGTCACTATAGCAAGCAAGAGATTCAATATCGAAAAGGACGCGCCAGTCTGTACTGTCTCTGGGGAGGACCATTGTGTAGAGCACTACACACAGGAGATATTGCGAGACGCTACAGATAAGGCCCTGAAAGAGAAGAAACTCACAGCATATCTCAAGAATGATAGCAGATCAATCAAGCAGACAGAAGATCTCATGGGACGGAACAAGGTGGTGTTCCCTGCAACACTAAGGGGGGCGTCGATAGCCAGAGAACTCTTCAAGGACCTGCTCAAACCAGTGCAGGCTGATAAAGTACTCACTGAGAAGATAGAGATCACAGAGATGTGCCTCTATTTCAGGCCTGCATGGGCTTTCGAGCTGACAAAAGAACCGAGCGGAAAGACCTCCGCGCTGGAGATTGATGCTCTCACAGGAGAGATCCACAAAAGCAGCGTGATCAAGAAAGAGCTCAAGGAACTCATGCCTGAGAACGTCCTGTTTGAGGTCGGTGCAGAAGTCGCAGCGATGGTGATACCCGGAGCTGCAGCTGCAGCAGTGATAGGGAAGCAGTTCCATGCACGCAAGAAGAAGAAACAGGCCATCAAGCAGATGAAAGTGAGCCAGAAAGCCTTAGCAAGGAGTGGCTCTAAGTCAAGCTCTAAGAAGAAAGGTCGGTTGTCGTTAAGAAGTTAGTGAGACCTGAATAAGTCTCCTCTCAATCTTTTTCTTTGTAATCAGGATTCCTGTTCACTTCGTAGAGACGCTGAGGCTTATCTACTCCTTTAAGCTTGACAGAATCATGACCTATCGGCGTGAATATATATCTTTCATCATAAGAAATAAGACCCTCTGATGTATAGTGCGGTATCACAGTCTCCTTCTCATCGCGGGTCTCGGCAACTTTACCTGTCATGAGAAGAAGGAGCGTCTCAGGACATACTGCAATCTGATCAGCATCTGCAAAACCTTCCACCCGCGAGGCAAGGTTCACAACAGGACCTACTGCAGTATAATCCGGAGAGATGCTAGCGCCCAGCTTACAGAAGTCAGCAATACCTGACGCTATCCCCATAGATACCTGCACGGGATGGCTTCGTAGATATTTCTGTGTCGCTTCACCATATCCCTTCAGGTGCTCAGGATCCTGAAAATATAATTCATTAAGGATTGCCATGCGCTCCCTGAACTGGAGCAGACATTCAACACCTCTTGATGCATACTCGACAGGTTTTCCTTGTGCAACGATTGCCTGTGGAGGGACATCCAGATAAGGAGGTCCTACAAGCTCCATCGTACAATCACCCATAGTCTTATCGTGCGTTATGTCAAGACCATCAGTTATCTCCCTCGCATTCTCAAAGAAAAGGTTGAGTATCGCAGTCATGTCCGCAGGATCTATGACCTCGCTCGCCTGGGTGAACCCGCATACATCAGCATACAGGACACTCATGCTGCCCCTCACAGTCTTGCCAATATCTCTCCCTTCATCTATGACACGCAAGGATACCTTCTTCGATAGGGCGACCCTGTGCTCTCTCAGCTGCCGGTAATGCTGCGCGCATTTCCTGCTCAGGTTATTGGCAAGGATGTCAAGAGTGCTCTTCTCAAACTGGTTATGGTGTGTCTCTTTCAGTGATATCACGTTCCCGATCACCTCATCGTCAGAGGTTATCATGGCGCAATTATATTCGCCACCCCATCTGGACCGTATCTCTGACTCTACGACTTCAGTATCATGGCTCATGAGCCTCTCAAGGTCCATCTTGTCTATCAGTTCTGCATTCATACCTACCCTCTGCCGTTTCAACTCCCGGTCATCATGATTATCACTATCATAGAATACGATGAACATGCTGTCAATATCAAGATCGCTTATAGTCTCCGCAGACCCGTCCATCGTCGCTGAGCTGAAAGGGTTCTTGCCGAACTTGTCTTCAAGATAACGTGCAAAGCTGTCTTTCACCCTCTCGTCCTTGTATGCTGCGGCCATGTCATCGACCTGCTCGCAGAACACGTTCCAGTATTCCTTCATCTCATCAGTATCAAGTGGTTTACTCCTGTCAAAAAGGCGTGCAATCTTGGCGCCTTTCTCTATGCTATTGCCGTAACTGATGCTGACAGGCATCTCTTTCTTACGGCCTGCGAGAAGTACACCTGTCATGCCCCTTCCTTTCACGTCGAGAGGTAGACTGGTGTGTTCCACGTTTGCAAGCACATATTCTTTGAGACAGTTCAACACCTTATCTTTTACGGAATCATGCCTGTTCAGTTCAGCGTCGAGCTCAGCCCGCATGTCCTCAAGCTCTATAATGCCTGTGAGCTGAGTACCTGTATCCGCATCAGGATTGTCCTTCTTGTACTCTATCCTGACCTTCTCATATACTTCGACAGCAAGTGAATTCATGGCAAGGTCAAAAGCCTCATCGAATGCTGAAGAGAGGAACCACCCAAAAAGATCAACATCCTTCTTCACGGTGAGGATGAAATCAGGTTGATCATCAAGGAAAGATCTCATGAAGAATTCAGGCAGAAGCTCGTACTTCTCACACACTATATCCGGATGCCTGTACCTCTGGTCCATGAATGCTGCCGCTGCGAAGTCAACATTGAAAGTCGGTATCGCCACCTCCCTCATCATTGCCTTGACCCGAGTCTCCAGCCCTTCCCTGCTATACAGCTCTTTCACATCATCTGATTCGTCATTAAGCCTCAACTTGAACTCTGCCTTATCTGCTCGTGTCTCAGCACTTTCAGCCCTTTTCTCTGCCTCCTGTCTGGACCTTCGTCCCTCTTCTACCTCTTCAATAAGATGCAATATCTTATCATGCAATCTTTCTATAGGACCTTCGTTCTTGAACCCCTTATTTTCTGCTTCAATGCCCTGAAGACGATAGAGCTCATCTTTCATCTGGACTGCTGTCCGTATGACCTCCTGATGATCCTTGACAAAGGAGTCATAGTTCTCATTAGTCTCAGCAAACTCGCGCCGGGTCTCTGCCAGAGCATTCTGTGCCTCTCCAAGCCTTGCTTCTGCTTTGCGGACATTCTTGTCTGCTTCAACATACTCCTCAGTCAGGTATGAATTCTCTCCTTCAAGCTCAGCTATCCGCACATCTGCTTCTGCAATCCTGCGCTGGAGAGAATCATTGACTTCCAACAGCTTATTTGCTGCAGCGACTGAATCTGCCTGTGCCTGACGGATCACGTCATAGTCCCGAGCAGGAATCGACTGCGTGACTTGATCATCTGGCAGGGTAGAAGTAATACTATGTTGGATAGCAGAATCTACTGTTTTCGTTTCAGAACTACCTTCAGGGATGACATCACTGGCCCCTCCGGAAGCTCCATCTTCAGATTTTGTCATAGGAAAGACAATCTCTCAACAATAATTTACAATACCTACAGTAAAGCAAGTATAATAGTAACTATATAGTAGTTATTAGTTCCATTATATAAACTTTCCCGTAGCATCGCCTCTCTCAAGAACTATATGTAGAAAATGTTTATATGTCTTATTTTTAGGTTTTCACGGAAAAACTTGTCAGTCTTAAAAAAACGTAAGAAAAAGCTTATTTTTGTTTATTAAACCTGTTCAGCGCTTCTTTTTAGCAGATTTGGGTGTTTTGACCGTGTCCTTGCCTTTCCAGCGAGCGAGCTGATCTTTCACCTTGCTTATATCTGTCTTGGAGAGCACTTTGCTCTTTGTGAATGAGGTATACTCATCAGCTGATATCTTTCCGTCCTTGAGCATCACAGCCAGCTCTTTCTTTGCTGCAGGAGAGATATCCATCGTATCAACAACACCCATCCTGACATTCTTAAGGTTATGGTCTATCTTCCTATGGAGCAGGTCCAGACTATGCTCATCAAGCTTGC
>JAUVBP010000183.1 GCA_030591125.1 Candidatus Woesearchaeota archaeon
CAAAATAGATCAGTTTCTTATCTAGGACGGGAAAATCCTTCCGTATCTTGTCAACATTGAATCCTGGCATCTTGATCGTATCGTGTCTTGACTTATCAGCTCAGCTGTTCGTCTATGATGTTCTTGAAAGTCTTGAATGGTTTCGGGCCGATTATCCTCTTCTCGCCTATAAAGAATGTCGGGGTCCCTATCACGCCTGCCTCGACACCCATGTGAGTATCCATAGCGACCTCGAATTTTGTAGTGTCGGCAATCATGCAAGACATGAACTCTTCAATGTCCAATCCAAGCTCTTCTGCTATATCAAGCAGGTCCTGATTGTTCAGACTGCCCCGGATATCGAACATCTTATCATGGTACTCTTGGTATTTTCCCTGTAAGAATGCGCAGTCCGCAGCATATGACATCTCAGGTGAGTACGCATGGCTTGGGATCGGGAAATCCTTGAACTGGAGATTCACCCTGCCTCTGTAATGCTCAAGTATTTTTGCAATTGTCGGTTCTGCTTTCTTGGTGAACTGACAGGCGTAGCATCCGAACTCTATTATTGTCAGTTCTGCATCAGGGTTCCCTATTATTGGGTCATCTTCTTCGACCACTGGTGTCAATGTGTATAGGGGCATGTCAAAGTTTGTCTCAGATATACCACTATATGCGCCTGTAGGGTCGAGCATACAGAACCCTGTAGATTCAGGACCATTGCAGTTTCCATACTGCACATAATTGTATGTGCCTATCCCACTCTCGTAAGCGCTCCAGATAAACAGTACAAGTACAATCCATGAAAGAAATTTGTAGTTGCGATAGGTGAACTTAGCAGCACGAGGGCTGTGTTTCATCATCTTTCCTGTGATGCGGGACTTTATCCGGTCATCAAGGCCAGACCTGCACTTCCTGAACGTCACTGTCCTGAACATGCAGTCAAGAGATTCCCCTGCAAGCTTCCTGTATTTAAGGCTGAATATGCCTAGTATGGCGAATACAGGAAGTGCAATAAGACATAATACCATTTAATAATCACCTAAATATGCTATATAATTATGATTATATATTGAGGATAATCCAGCTTGAGGGCCTTTTTATAGTTTTCTATGGTTTCAGGAAGATTCAGATGATATCTGAGTCGTGTTTCTCTCCTGTATCAGAATCCGCATCGCCGTCTTCAGGAGTGGCTATATCTACAACAGGATCTTCAGGCCCTTCTTCTTTTCCTGACGCAGCCTCTTTCAGGTGCTTCTCTTTTGAACTCTCTATCATGATTGTAAACAGCTTTTTCACGAATGCTGTATCAAGCTCTGACTCTTCAGCTTTTACACCGAGCCTTTCAAGTATCTCGCGTTCTCTTTCATTGTCTTCCAAAGGGATATTGTCTATCTTCTTTATGGCAAATATCTCTTTCACCAGGTAGTGCCTCTGCTTGAGAAGTTCAAAGATAGCATCATCGATCTTGTCCCTCTGATCCCGCACTTCTTTCAGTTCCATGATATCACCTTATGATCTCGTGTACTATCCTGTGCATCTTTCTTGTAGTATATATCCTTTTGCAGATAGAAAACTATATAAGTCCTACGGAAGTCTGTCCATACACGCAAAGACCTGTAACAATATACTTTAAATGGGTGTGGCAGGTCTTTGGTGTCCTAAAAAATGCCCTCGTGAAAGATGTTTTGGCATTTTTTATGATATCTAAAATTGGTGGTTTGCGTGAAAAAGAGTGATTACGTAGTATTAGACATCGAGACGACAGGGCTTTCTAAACATGTCCATAACATCACTGAGATAGCTGCAGTGAGATTCTCTGGCAGACGCAAAGTGGGAGAGTTCCAGACTCTTGTAAATCCTCAGGAGCACATCCCCAGGTTCATAACCAAATTGACAGGGATAGATGATGATATGGTGAAGGGTGCACCGACAATCGATAAGGTGCTTCCGGGATTCCTTGATTTCTTGGGTGATAGTATGATTGTCGGACACAATGCTACTTTTGATTATGGTTTCATCAGCACCAATGCAGAGCGTCATCTTGGAAAGTGCCTTGAGAATGACCGTCTCTGTACTGTGAAGCTTGCACGAAGGCTGTTGCCCGATCTGCATAGCAGAAGATTAGGTAGTGTATGTGAATATCTTGATATAGTCAATGAGCAGGCACATAGGGCAATGGGAGATGTGGATGCCACTGCGAAAGTATTCCATAGGTTCATATCGTTGCTGGATGAACATGGGCTGGATACCAGCGAGAGCGTCTTGAAGTTTGAGTGCATGCCTGTGTGGAAGGCCACGAGGTTCATCAATCAATCTGATGATTGATTTCTGACATCCTGCGGAAATATTTATAAAGACTAATCTCTTGTCTTGCCTTAAGAGGTGAGCATTGTGTATTCCGAAAAAGATCTTAAACGAGTCCTTCTCAATAATCTTGATTCTGAGTTCAAAGCGATAAGATTATACCTGAAAAACCTGAAGAAGCTCAACTATGTCAAGAACAAGAAGAAAGTAGACACTCTGGTCCTTGATTCTTTCAGGCACGCTGCAATGATAACAAAAGAATTCATGACTCTCCATAAGGGTGAAGGGGTCGCAGTCTCTAGACGGATGAGGGCAAGGGCGATGCGTGAAGAGGTCGGTGTGAGAGAGATATACGCGTATGAGCTGAACAGGACATCCAATCCTAAAGTCCAGAAACTCCTGCGTCAGCTGATAGTTGAAGAGACCAAGCACGAGAAGATAGCCAAGACATTGAAGTGATGTCAGGGAAATTGTCTTTCTCTTCTACATCTTTTCGGCAGATGTGGTCTGATAGAATTTTCTTTTAGCGTGTGTGGATCACTTCAATCGCTTGATTGCAGTCACTATCGCTGCAGAATCAATCCTGAACATCTTTCTTAGTTGTGTGGGTGAGCCTGATCTTGGGACCCCTTTGACATATAGGTGTGTGGTGACAGGGATCTCTTGCGATACGACTGATGCTATGCCGCCGAAGTAATGGTCTTCAACCACGATGACATTGTTTTTGCACTCTTTTGCATGCTTTGCCAATGCTTTCAGGTCAAGCGGTCTCAGGGAGTATAGGTCGATGACACGTATGCTGATGCGTCTCTTCTTCAGGGCATCATATGCTTTCAGTGCTTCATGTAATGTAATCCCTGCACCGATGACCAAAGCCTTGTCCTTGCTGCTTTTGCGCAGGACATTGAACTTGCCTACTGGGAACTTCTCAGTGTTCTTGTAAATTACTGG
>JAUVBP010000148.1 GCA_030591125.1 Candidatus Woesearchaeota archaeon
CACGCAATGTGGGCATAGTCGACCTGGACGTGACAGAAGAACAGGTATCAGTGCAGGTCAGGAACTTCAATGATGAGAACGAGAGCGTGAAACTGGATGTCGAGGGCGCTAACCTGACTATCAAAGAGATCGTCATAGGGCCGAAAGATGTAGAGGTGATCAATTTCCCGACGCCTTCTGCACTGTCAAAATTCTCTATCAAGCCTCTCAGAGGAGATTCATTCCCTCTGGATGACCAGATATACATATCAGCCCCATCAAGACTGACTGTCCCGCTCCTGCTGATATCCAATGATATCTCCAAGTATCTCTCTACTGCATTATCTGTCATCGACCTTGTGACTGTCGATAAAGGCGCCCCGCCGAAAGTACCTACCATAGCGCATCAGATAATCATGATCAGCAACATAAACCATGACCTTATGCTGCCTGGTACGATGAAGAACATAAGGAAGCAGGTAGAGGCAGGTGCGGCATTGATCATCGTCGGCCAGCCTAACCTATTCAGCATCGACTTCCAGGACATGCTCCCTGTAGAGAGGTTCGATAAGGGCGCACCAGTGCTCATAGATGAGGAGCAGTATGTATCCTCCACCTATGAGAACAGCATAACCGAGGACATAAACTTCGGACGCGTCACAAAGTCCCTGCACGTGAAGCCCGTAGGTGGAGCCATAGTCCTCGCTACCACTGCAGATAACAATACGATGATTGCGATGAGGAACCATAAGAAAGGGATGGTAGTGTATTTCGGCCTTATGGATGATCATTCAGATTTCAAGCTCGACATATATTATCCTGTCTTCTGGAAAAGGCTGTTCGACCTGGCCATAAAGAGACAGGATCTCTCAGAACTCAATTACAAGACAGGGAGGCTTGTAAACCTTCTCGAAAAGACAAAGATCCAGGCGCCATTCGGCAAGGTCGAGGCTTCGACCATCATCCTCAGCCATCAGGGCGTGTACAGGACAGACGCGCGGAACTTCGTGGCCAACCTGCTCAATGGTGATGAGTCGAACATAAATGGAGACAAGATAGGGAAGAAGATAGGTGTCTTTGAGGAAGAGGCCAGGATAAGGGAGAAAGTCCCATTTGACCTCACAAAGCATTTCATAATCGGACTGCTTGCATTGGTCTTCCTTGAACTGCTGTGGATAAAATTCAGAGGTGACCTATGAGCATATATTCTCCATTGACGGATGTGATGGATGCATTGAGCAAAGGCACATTCTCATTCCACGAGCCGAATCTGCTCCTCCTGATAGTCCCTGCAATGATCATACTCATACTCATCCTGGTCAAAAGCTTTGTCGCAATAGACCGGAGGCGCCTGAAGAACCCCAAGTTCATACATTCACGGCGGAGGTACAGGATACTCGTGTTCATATTCAGGGCACTCATCTTCAGTCTCCTGTTCATCGCGCTTGCAGATCCGTATGGCGAGATAGAGAGGGAGATACCTGGTGACCTGACAGTCACTATGCTGATCGACAATTCATCTTCGATGGAGCTGTTCGATCTCTCTTTCCTGCCTGCCCTCAAGGCAGAGCTGGAGAGACGGATCCCTGTAAAGACCGCATACATATCATCACCCTTGGAATCAGACATAGGTGATGGCGTGCTG
This sequence comes from Candidatus Woesearchaeota archaeon, assembly GCA_030591125.1. Taxonomy (GTDB): domain Archaea; phylum Nanobdellota; class Nanobdellia; order Woesearchaeales; family UBA11576; genus JABMQF01. The sequence goes on from JAUVBP010000148.1 coordinate 1,625, forward strand.
AACAACCTCGAGAAAGACAAGAACATACTGCTGATAAGCGATGGTCAGGCAACTTCCGGGACGATGCTCCTGGACGTCATGCTCTTTGCATCAAGCCTCAACAGCTCAATAAGCGCAATAGACCTCACACCTATAGAGTCAGATATTGCGGTGAGCATCAAAGGCCCGTCAAAGACGATATCAGAGGTCGAGAATTCCTACAAGGTCAAGATACAGAGGGTCGCGCCGGAAGGTACAGGAACACAGAGTGTCAGGGTGATTGTCGGGGTCGATGATGAGATAATAATAGATGAATCCACCACCAAGGATGAGATCATGTTCAGCAAGAACTTCTCTGATGGTTACCACAGGCTGGTCGCACGGGTGGTGCCAGATGCTTCATATGACCATTTTCCAGAAAATAATGTATTCTACAAGTCAACCCATGTGATACCCAAACCTAAAGTACTCTTTGTGACGACAGCAGAATCTGCTTTCAAGACAGTCCTTGATGAGCTGTATGCGGTCACACAGACAAATACCCTGCCGGCAGGCAAGAATGATCTTGAGGATTATTACGCAGTCATACTGAATGATCTTCCTATAGATAAGCTCCGTGATATCGAGGTGCTGAGCGATTATGTCATAGAAGGTAACGGCCTGTTCGTGGTCGGAGGGTACAACTCATTCGATAATGGCGGCTACAGAGGTAGCGCTTTCGAGTCATTGCTCCCTGTGCAGCTCGGGACAGGAGAGCGGAGAAGAGGGGATTCCAATATAGTGATAATAACTGACATATCAGGATCATTCACCGAAAAGGGAGTCTCCACAACAGCACTGAGCACATCAAAAGCCCTTGCGCACAATGTGATCGGGAACATAAACGAGAAGAATTCAGTAGGTGCTGTCGCGTTCGACCAGTGGCCTTACCTGATAGCTGATATCGAACCGCTGTTCGTCAATAAAGGAGAACTGCTCGACAAGATATCAAGGCTGCAGGGAAAGGGCGGCCAGACAGAATTTGCAGCAGGCCTCAAAGGCGCGTTCAACATTCTCAGAGGGAAGACCGGCAGCAAGAATGCCATATTCATCTCAGATGGGTATACATGGAATGACCTGATCAGGCAGGAGGCCATCGACGTCGTCAAGGCGATGAAGAACTATGGCATCAAGCTATACGTGATAGGGACCGGCAGGAATCTCGACGAGAATTTCCTGAGGCAGCTCGCGACCAATGGAGGAGGCATATACTTCACCGCAGACACATCAAACAAGCTCAGCATACTGTTCGGAGAGCCTGAGCATAAAGAGGTCGGTACAGCATTCTCACTGTTTATCATGGATCCATATCATTTCATAACAGAAGATCTGGATCTGTCCGCGGTGCTGTACGGATATAATCAGGTCGTGCCGAAGGCCAATGCTAACCTGCTCATAACTTCCGATTCAGGAGAGCCTGCAGTGGTAGCGTGGAGGCATGGAGTAGGGCGAGTGGCGACATTGACCGTCTTCTCATCAGGAAATAATCTTGGAGAGCTGCTGGGTAAAGATAATTCAAAGCTCCTGACCAGGATAATCAATTGGGTCATAGCTGACCCTGAACGGAAGAACGATTTCTTTGTCGATGTCCGGGATGCACGCGTGAACAAGACAGCAGACATAATCGTCAGGACAAGACAGTTCCCTAAGGTCAAGGGGCTTGATTTCTCCAAGATAGAGAAGAACACGTACAAGGCAACTTATGTCAATCAGGATATAGGATTCAAGTCAGTGCTCGGCGCGGTCTATGGTGTCAATTATGATTGGGAATACCAGAATGTGGGGTTCAATCCGGATCTTGGGACTGTTGTCGCTTCAACCAAAGGCCTGTTGTTCAAGCCAGGACAGGTAGATGCAATAGTTGAACATGTCAAGTCAGTCTCACACAGGGTCATTGTGGAACAGGAGTCATTCAGATTAGTATTCATCATACTTGCACTCGTACTGCTCACTATTGAGATAGTGACCAGGAGGGTCAGAGAGACCTGGTTCAAGGTATAGGATGAAGATATCCCTGTACGTAGAATACGGGGGTAAGATTAATAAATGAAGCTTGATAGATGAAGCATGCCAGAGAGGAACTAAAGAGGTGTAATCAATGGGGTTCATGGAGAAGAATGTCAATGTCTATCTTCTACTACTCATACTGCTAGTGGCAGGG
>JAUVBP010000177.1 GCA_030591125.1 Candidatus Woesearchaeota archaeon
CATCCTGTCTTCTGCGCTTGATTTCAGATTTGTGGAAAAAGCACTGATGACTCTTGCAGCTAGACCTCCACAATCTTCACATTCAATTGTTTTTATAGCTCCGACTTTCTGGTCTTTGCGTGTAACACCCAATCAATCAAATGAGACCCTTACAAACCCACCGATGTTGTAGCTAAAGTCAGCTTCATTTCCAGTCTCAGCAAGATCCACGGAGGCACCGAACTCATATTTGTCTACTTTCACTCCTGCTCTAAGTCTTTGCTCACTGAAGTTATGGCCTTGTTCACCTACGTTAGTTACATCTTCCAGACCAAACATCAGATTTACATCATCAGTCAGAGTTGGAGTGTATCTGATGTTCAAAGCGAACTCTCCTGTCGGATTCTTCTGTAAGCTGCACGTACCTATACCAAATATGCTTAATTCATCTATTTTAGCAAAGTACTGCAGTCCCGCTCTTTCAACTACACCCATGCCTGGCGCTGCCTGTGTCTCCATCACAAAATCCAAGCCGCCAACCACATTATATGACAGATCTGCAAGACCAAAATAACCTACATCATTATCATAGTCTGCAGTTATCCTATTGATAGTGAAAAGGTTCAGCTTTGGCGCAAGCTCGACTCCAACTCTCAGATCCAACGTCGCGCTATTATGGCCTGCCATGAGTTCTGCATAATCTGCTTTTGCTTCTGGAACTCCAAATAGTAGTGTTGCTGCAAGTGCTGCAGCAGTAGTTATCTTATTTATCATATCCATTTTTCTACCCCATAGCTCTCGCTGACTAGCGATAACCGTTCTTCTGTCAGTCATTCAGAAGATCTCAATCTTCATAATGACCATTACTCAATAGTAATAAAAAATATGCTGACTATATAAACATTACCTACCCCTTCAGGGGGAGTGATAAAGAAAGGTTTAAATATAAAAACGCCAGTACATTAGTAAAATGGCTGTAAACAGTGAATTACTGGAGGAAATAGGCCTCACAAAATCCGAGATCAAGGTATATTTAGCCCTCCTAGAGCTAGGCTCAAGCACAACAGGCCCTATTGTAGACAAGTCAGGCGCCTCAAGCTCTAAGATATATGAGATACTGGACAGACTGATGCAGAAGGGTCTTGTGAGCTACATAATAAAAGCAGGAACAAAGTATTTTGAGGCTGCGGATCCGAAGAGAATCCTTGACTATCTGAAAGAAAAAGAAACAAAACTCAAGCAGCAGGAGAAAGCGATAGAATCTCTTCTACCAGAGCTTGAGCTTAAGAGAACACTCTCAAAGTACAAATCAGAGGCAAAGATATTCAAGGGGGTGAAAGGCGGAGAGACTGCGTTCAAACACCTCTTGAACTCCATGACCAAAGACGATGAATGGATTGCGTTTGTCGTATCATTCACAAACAGGAGATACTTCGACACCATCACAAGACTTCATGATCAACGCGCAAAAAAAGGGCTCAAGGCAAGGATAATCTTCAATGAAAAATTAAGGAAAGAAGCAGAGCGTGAGAGGGGACTTCCCCATACCCATATCAAGTACGTATCTGATGAGTTCCAGACTCCTGCGATAGTCAATGTTGTTGGAAACATCACGCTTCTCAATATCATGGCAGAGGACATAACAGTATTCATGATTGAGAACAAGGAAGTGGCTGATTCTTTCAGGGCGCAGTTCGAGAAACTATGGCGTCAGGACGTAGAGACGCATCAAGGTATCAAAGGCATGCGCACCGCATTTTTTGAGGCTCTTGACGCCACGCCTAAAGGCTCGACGACCTATGTATACGGCGCCAGCATAACATCTGAGCAGACAGATGCTTTATTTTTCGAGTACAACAGGAAACGAGCTGATAAAGGTGTTAAGCTACAGATAATTTTCAGTCAAGAAGCGAAGTTCTCTTCAACCACAAGATCTGCTCGTGAAGAATTCAACCCTCTTGCAGAGATAAGATTCACATCGCAGACAAAAACCCCATCCACCTATGAAATATTTCCCGACAGGGTCATAATCACTACAACACAGAGCAACAACCCAACAGCCATCGTCATCAAGAACAAAGAGCTCGTAGAGACCTTCAAGATACACTTCAAGGACTTATGGGGGCAGAAGGTGCAGACCTACAGCGGTGTGGAAGGGTTCAAACAGGCGTTCACTGAAGCGCGCTTGAACATGAAGAGAGGAGACGAAGAACTTACGCTGGGCGGAGGCCTACTTGAAATGGGTGATGAACTCGACAGATTCTTCCAAGACTTCGATTCAAAGCGCGCTGAACAAGGTGTCAAGCTGAAAGCATTCTTGAATACTGCAATTCTGGTTGGCACTCCGCCAGACTCACTCAATCCTGACAAAGTACCGCTTTCAGAGTTTAAATTCTCATCAGAATCTACAAGTCCCTACATCATAGATGTTATCGGAGAACAGTTGATCATTGCAGCAAACATAGACAAGAGACCTATAACGACAGTCATAACTGACAAGCACACAGTGGATACGTTTAAGAGACATTTTCACAATCTTTGGGAACAGAAAAGCCGAACATTCGAAGGCGAGGGAGGTGTGCGTGCAGTCCTCGACGATATGCTGAATTACAAAGAAGTCTGGTTCATAGGGGGTAATGACGGAATCAAGAAATACTTCCCGGAATACTGGAAAGAACATGACAAGGAACGTGTAAAGAGGAAGGTCTTCTGGCACGACCTCATAGATACCCGGCGGATGGCTGAGCTATTCCAAGGACGGGAAACAAAGACGGTGCCTTATTACGAGTGCAAGATCCTTCCAAAAGAGCTATCAAGCCCTCACGTAATAGCCCTCTACGGCAACAAGGTCGCCAACATAATCTGGGGAGAAAAGACTATCATAACAGTGATCGAAGACAAGAACATAATGGAAGGCTACAAGAAACATTTTGACTATCTGTGGAATTCAATAAGATGATGGCCTCCTCCCGAACTCCGGCAGGCAGGCGCCTGAAAAGACCATTTTTAACCACCCCACAGTGGTAAAAAAAGGAAACCTTTATAAAGGGTAAACTTGTTCTTTCTGTATATGGCACACCGTAAAGCCGTTTCTAAAGATGGAGGCGAAGTCCTGCCGTTCAGGGAATTTGCACGCAGCAGCAGGCTCCGCCATATGCCCCAGACTGTAAAATACGTGAGTTCATCCAGTGATCTTGAATCGAAGATAATATCTTCTTCAAGATACAAGGTAGGGGAACTCTTAGGCAGAGGCTGCTGGGGTGCAGTATACTCAGCTTACGATAACATCACTGAAGAAGAGGTAGCCATAAAGGTATTCGATCCTGGCGATAATGCTCAGGACCAGATGGTCCACAGGAACCTTGACGAATTCAAGGCGATGAAGA
>JAUVBP010000055.1 GCA_030591125.1 Candidatus Woesearchaeota archaeon
AGACAAGTTCAGGAAGCTTCCATTATTCAGGCGCACGAAGCAGGGATTCATGGAGCTGCAGCACAAGTACTTCAGCCAATATGACAGCATAATGATGCCGAAAGAGCTGAGAGGCCGCGTCATGGATGTGTTCCAGGAGACCCTGGAAGGTAATTTCTCCCCTAAGGACTTCAGGATCGGTTGAACTGTGCAATCCGTCCCTGACATCACTTCTTTTTTTTCTGCCGCACATGCAAGTTTCTTCTCGAATATCCTTTTTTCCTTTAGCCAGGGTATCACTGTGTATGTCTCAAGAAAAAGGTATTTGTTTAGATCATTTTCAGATCATTTCTTCTTCGCGTGCTTGCGCATGAACTCGTGCTGGTGATGTGCGCCTGTCGGTTTGTCATAGAAGTGCATTATCCTTGGCAATGCCTTGATGAATCGGGGTATCCTTGCTATCGGACGTAGGAATCTTGCGAATTTTGATGACCTGCTGCTTACCTTACCTAATTTCTCTGCTTCCCGTGCTACCCTACTTCCTTCTTTGATGAACTTTTCTCCTTCTCTGAGCACCTTCGCCCCTTCTTTCTCTATCTCAAGGCTTTCATGCAGTATTGACTGTGCTGTCTGACCCCAGGCACCTATGGCAAACTCGAATGCTCTGAATATGAGGAAGAATGGGAACACCGCCAATATGTCGAGCCAGAACTTCCTGAAGAAGTCTTTCAGATATCTTGTCCGCATATACTTGAATATCAGGTCTACAATAAACACGCCTATCACGAAATAATCTGCCCATAATATGTACGGGTGCAGGTGATGATGTTCTACAAACTCATGGAACCCAAGATCAAGCGTGATTATTCCTAGAAGTAAAACAAGACAGTATGGGATGACCTTGTCCACTAACACCTCTATCTTATGCATCCAGGGTCTCATACGTAAGTAACCACCTCTTTTCTCATTTATTAATTTTTTCTTTTAAAAACCTTTAAATATCACTACTCCTCCTGTTTCCATATGGCTGAGCCAAAAAAAGAGGGTGTAAGTGCTGATAAGCTGAAGGACAATCTTATCACTCATCCTGACACCGCTAAATTTCCTGGAAAGATACTTTCTGCCCCTACTGTCTCAAATGGCAATGATTCTGGCAAGAATGACATATCTCTACTCAAGCTGATAAATTATATCGCTATTTTCTTCATTCCTGTATTGATTTTTGCAGCATTCGCATTGAAGATTGCTGCACGTTATGCTGATTATTTTGAGGCATCTGCAGGGGTCATGGCCCAGATATTCATGGTGCCGTTCATGGTCATAGTGTTCTTCTTTTTCATCCCGTACATCCGGGATCGTGAGAAGATCAAAGGCATCAGGTTCTCAGTTGTCGCTCTGACAATAATAGGTGTCGGTATGGCATTCCCTTCTGCTTTGAAAGGGCGGTGGGATCCTATGCTCATGATACCCACGTATCTTGCTAGTTATATCCTGCTCACATTCATATTCTGTCCAGAGGTATTGGGTATAGAGCGTAACCTTAGGGATTGGTTCAAGCATAAGAAACAGCTTTCTATAATTGCGATATATATTTCACTGGTGCTTCTTTATGTGATAGGGTTCGGTGCATTGTTCTATGATATCTACAAGGATCCTGCAAATCCTGATGCTTTCCAATTTTCTGTAGACAAAGAGCCAAGTCTGGCGTCATTCATCTATTACAGCATGGTATCATTCACTTCTACTGGCTATGGTGAGATGCTGCCGGTATCGACAGCTGCAAGGCTTGTGTTCTTCATGGAAGGTCTTGTCGCTCTGATAACCAATGTACTGTTCATAGCACTCCTGCTGGTATTCATCTCCAACGCAGAATTCCTGTCTCAGAAGAGAGAAGAGAAGCAGATTGTCAAGGAGTTCAAGAAAGAGGAAGATGCAATCAGGAATGAGGAGCATGCGATAGAACAGGAAGAGAAGGCGATCAAGAAGGTTGAGAAAGATGTCAAAGACGTTGAGGCTGATGAGAGCATGATGGTCAAGCTCTATAAACGCCTGAAGAAATAATCCTTGCATCGATCATGAACCCTATCTGACACTACCAAGTTCCCTGCAAAGTCCCTACTAATTCTTTGAACATGAATCCTTTCATCTTAGCGTTCTTAAGAGTGACTGAATGCCCTTCGCCAGTCCCGCCCAGATCTTCCATTGTCAGGAAATACCAGTCTACATTGTTGAACTTGACTCCTACCCAGGGCTCTGCACCGAATATCTTTGAGAACTGTTGTAGCTCATGGATCTCTTTTGCAGTGAAGTACTGGCGGATGTCCTTTGTGACTTTACACTCTATAGCAAGCTTCCTGACATTGTTGCCTGCCAGCACATCGGGAGAGGGATATTTTGTAGAGCCGCTTCCAGCCACTCTGCACGCACTCCATCCGTTTGCCCAGAACAGGTGTATAAGCTCTCTTTCCGCGTTTATACCTTTAGATTTTCGGGACATCACTAAGAAAAAGATGGCTATGATTATATAGGTTAGGATATTCTGCTAAGAAGTTTTTAGAGTTCAGTACTCGCCCAGACTCTTCTGGCCGTTCTTCACAAGGTCTGCAGCTTCAATGTAAGTGATCCTGCGCTTGAACATGATCTCTCTTACTTTTTCATCAAACGTCTCTTCTTTCGGTTGTTGTCTTTGTTCCCAACTTGGTCCATCCATGATTACTCTGGCAGGCCCATCTTATTTAAAGATTTATTATCATCAATGAAGGATGAAAAAATCTTCACGATATGGCTCGTCGAGAGAACTGATGAGGCTGTGATATTCACAGCTTAAGCTTCATGAAATCAAAAGCGCACACAGTATTAGAGAAATGTATCTTCGCCTCTTCCTCAAGCTCATCTACTGTTTTGTATCTCTGTGAGAAATGTGTCAGCACAAGCTTTCCGACTTCTGCCTGGCTTGCTGTCAATGCTGCGTCTTTCGCAGACATGTGTTTCCTTAGGTCTGCCTTATCCTGCAGGGTTGATGCGAAGGTGCTCTCACAGATCATGACATCAGCACCTTCTGCGAGCAGGCCTGCCTCTTCACATGGCTCTGTATCTGCCACGTAAGTGAGCTTCTTGCGAGGGATATGATATGTCATCTCTTCAGGAGATATCTTCTTGCCTTTGTACTCTATCTCTTTGCCTGCCTTGATCTTCCTGAGCCAGGGTCCGTCCTTGATCCCTAGCTTCTTCTGCTTCGCCACATCGATATTCAGACGTTCCTTCTCTATAAAGTTGAATCCTATGCATGGGAGCCCATGATTGAGACGTGCGCACTCAAGCGCATAATCATCATCTTCAAAGAAGCGTAGTACTTCTCCTTTTCCAGGTTCCAGTTCATGCACCTCAAGATCCACCTTACTGTCAAAGATACATGTCTGCATCATATGCTCTACTCTTTTCTTTGTCTCTTTAGGTCCATATATCTTGATTGTCGGAGGCTCTGTCTCATTTCCGACAGTCTGCAACAGTCCTATGATGCCTGACACATGGTCACCGTGCCAGTGGCTTACCAGTATCTTTGTAACAGAAGTTCTCTTGATGCCTGCGATGTTCATCTGTCGCTGTGTCCCTTCACCGCAGTCTAACAGGATGCCTTCTGCCTTGTACTTCAGGTACATGCTTGTGACGTTCCTTTCCTTTGTCGGCACCATTGATGAAGTGCCCAAAAATGTGATTTCCATGGTGTTAGGAGAGTTCTCTTTTCTTTTATAAATCTAATGTACGTAATACGATGCCAAACATTTATAAACCACCGTTTATCTCTTTTTTCCATAATGCCTAGGAAGAAGAAGTCCGAGGCGCCTGCAGAGACCGTAACGACGGCTGCAAAGGTGACTTTACAGAAGGCGAAGTCTGATGATGAGCCGAAGAAGTCCAAGCCTGTTGTTTCTGCTCTTTTCGCGCGCGAACATGTAATAACTGAGTCTAGTGATGACGCCAGAGAGTTCTATAACCAGTCAAGGTATGGCAGCGTGGTTGATGACGGAAAGATACAGCTCTCTCTTCTTGAATCTCTTTACCTCATGGAGAAGGGCCGCCTGAAAGTTACAGATGGAAGGTCCAAAGAGCTTGACAAGGAGAATTTCACAAAGAAAGCAAGGAAGGTCGAGCCTAATTTCGCTATCCGTTATGGCGTTTTTAAGGACATGCGTAACAGGGGTTACATAGTGAAGACTGCCCTGAAGTTCGGTGCTGACTTCCGTGTGTATGATCGTGGTATCAAGCCAGGGGAGGATCATGCAAAGTGGATAGTCTATCCTGTGCATGAGGGTGAGCAGATAACCTGGTATGACTTTTCTGCAAAGAACCGTGTTGCGCACTCGACCAAGAAGCGTCTGCTTATCGGCGTTGTCGATGATGAGGGTGACGTGACATACTATGAGATAAGGTGGGTCAGGCCTTAAATCCTGTATGGCATCAGGCTTGAGTCAGACCTTAAAAACCGTTGTTATTTTCTGTTTTTAAAGTGAGCAAACTTTATATACATAGGAACTAATTTTTACAGCATGGACCACCGTGAGAAACTTCTGACTATCGTGAAGGAAAAGGGGCCTTTGTTGCCTGCTCAGATCAACCGTGAGATGCGTACGAATGTACTTTTCGCCTCTGCTATGCTGGCTGAGATGGTGGGCCAGAAGAAGCTAAAGCTCAGTGCTATGAGGGTCGGAGGATCACCTCTTTACTATTGTGCTGGACAGGAGAAAGCATTGGAGAGTTTTGCTGAGAAGCTTCATGGTGATGAGAGCGCTGTATTCAAGGCATTGAAACAGTCTCGCATACTCCGTGACCGTGACCAGGAGCCGCCGATGCGTGTCGCATTGAGGGAGATACGTGACTTTGCAATCCCTCTTGAGGTCACTGCTGATGGTAAGGCGGATCTTTTCTGGAAATACTACTTGCTGACAGACGATGAGGCAGGCTCATTGATCAAGGATTACATCAATTCAAAAAAGCCACAGGCACCTAAATCCCATTCACCACCTGCGCCTGAGCCTGCGCCGTCAAAGCAGGCACCTGACCCTGCACCTAGACCTGCCGAAGTGCAGGCGACCATAATCCAAGAGGTTGCTTCAGAGGCACAACCCGCATCAGGACCTCCACAGGAATCGATGGCATCCCCTGAAGTGGAGGTCCCAACTCCGCAGGTTTCAAGACCCCCAGAACCAGTCACGTCTGTCGAGGTCAATAAGCTGTCAAAAGAGGGTGTTCCTGAATTTTCATATGAACCAGCATTCTCTTTCTCTACGATAATAGATACAGAGGAGAAGGTGAAGCTTGAGAAGCCTCCTGAACCAGAGCCCGAGCCTGAAGGGCCGGTCTTTCCTGAGGATGATGAGTTCTTTGATAAGGTAAAATCCTTCTTTGACGGGTCAGGGATAGAGATACTTGACTTTGAACTGATACGTAAAGGGTCAGAGCATGATTTTGTCATATCTATCCCGAGTAATGTGGGCCCTCTTGATTATTATTGTAAGGCAAAGTCTAAAGCCAGATTAAATGAAGGGGATCTATCTACTGCTTTTGTATATGGTCAGATGAAGAAGCTTCCTATACTGTTGGTGACTGTCGGGGACATAACAAAGCGTGCAGAGGAACTGCTTGAGAAAGAGTTCCGCAGTATGACTGTCAAACGTATTTAGTATTGAAAGGGGTGTAAATTTGGGTGTTAATTTCAAGGATCTGGTATTGAAGAAAGAGATCTCTATACCTATGCTCAGCGGAAAGAGGTTGGTTGTTGATGGTAATAATATCCTTTACCAGTTCCTTGCGACCATCCGTCAGCCTGACGGTTCTCCATTGAAAGATTCTCATGGGAACATAACTTCTCATCTTAACGGTCTGTTCCACAGGACGACTAAGCTGATGCATTATGGCATCAAGCTCATCTTTGTCTTTGACGGGAAGGCTCCTGACCTCAAGCGTGCAGAGCGTGAACGTAGGGCAGGACTCAAGAAGGAGGCACAGGCAAAGTACGAATCTGCCAAGCAGGCAGGTGATGTGGATGACATGAAGAAGTACTCGATGCGTACTTCCCGCCTGACCCGTGAGATGATTGATGAGGCGAAAGAGCTTCTTGATGTGTTGGGAGTCCCTGTTGTACAGGCGCCATCAGAGGGAGAGGCGCAGGCAGCATTCATGGTCCGTAATGGTGATGCGTTCGCCGAGATATCTCAGGATTATGATTGTCTTCTTTTCGGCGTTCCAAGGATGATACAGAACCTGACGATCTCTGAGCGTAAGAAGATGCGGGACAGGGTATCTTATGGTACTGTAAAACCCCAGCTTCTTGAGTTCAGGCCTAATCTGGAACATCTGGGGCTTACGCATGATCAGCTCATCGCTCTCGGCATGCTCATAGGTACTGATTTCAATGTGGGAGGCATAAAAGGTATCGGTCCGAAGAAGGCCATGTCTCTGATCAAGGAGCATGGTGATGACCTTGATTCTTTGTTCAGTGCTGCTGGCTGGGCTGAGCATTTTCCTTTCTCATGGAAAGAAGTGTTCAATCTGTTCAAGGAGATGCCTGTGGAGAAAGAGTATTCTCTCGAGTGGAAGCAGCCTGACAGGGAAAAGATTATTAAGCTTTTGTGCGATGATCATGACTTTAGTAGGGTGAGAGTTGAGGACGCCATCGACAAGATGGAGTCAGCCCAGTCTAAGATGTCTCAAAAAGGTCTTGGAGACTTCTTTTGAGTTCAGGTAGAGGTGAAAGAGTAATATGGAATGGTTTGTTTTCGCATTGGTCTCAGCAGTATTTTTCGGTTCTAGGCAGGTCATATCTAAGAAAGTCCTGATGTATGAACACGCCACCGAATTTCTTACGGTAAGTTGTTGTCTTACATTCCTGTTCAGTCTTTTCTTCCTGCCTATGATGGACTTCTCTTATTCAGCTGACTTGTGGGGTCTTATGTACCTTAAGGCATTGTTCGTCACCATAGGCTGGCTTCTGGGATCAAAGGCACTGAGACATCTTGAGATATCTTACGTAACCCCTCTCACGAACTTGACCCCTCTGTTCCTTGTGGTTTGGGGAGTGATATTTCTGAATGAGATACCTGCCCCTCTCCAGTTTGCAGGAGTAGGACTCCTTATATTCGGTGCTTATTGGCTGCAGGCGAACCATCACATGAAGAATCTGCTGCATCCTCTCAAGATGTTCAAGAACAAGTATGCTGCGTTCATGCTCGTGGCCATATTCTTCTATTCCTGGTGCGCTGTCCTGGATAAGATTATCCTGAGGTCAGTTGACCAGTATACCTTCCTGTCGTTCACTTTCTTTGTCCTTTCGATACATTACTTGATCATACAGTTCGTGAAGTATGATGGCCTGAAAGATATCAAGCACGCATTCGTCAAGGGAAAGCATCTGATGTTTGTCATCGCTCTTCTCTTGCTGTTTTCTGACATATTCTATTACAAGGCTCTTGCCCTTCCAGGAGCCATGGTATCTCTGGTCATACCTCTGAAACGGGCAAGCAC
>JAUVBP010000194.1 GCA_030591125.1 Candidatus Woesearchaeota archaeon
ATTGTGATCAAAGCACCAGTCATGTGCCTTGCCGTTCTTGTATATCTCGGGATTGAGCTTCTTTCCGCTCAGCCCGTGCCCCCGCAGTTCAATGAGATATACATCCGCTCCCTGTTCAATCATGAGTGTTGTCCACTTCCCTGATTTCCATGCTTTCCTGTTCTGGCAGAAACCATGCACTGCTCCGATAGGATAGCGTATCTGCGGGTTGTATTCTTTAGGTTTGATATGTGTGATTGATATGTTCCAGCCATCTTCAGTCATTGCCCGATGATATGTTACAGAATCAAGGTTAGGGCTCTGCATCTGTGGTAGTTTTACGGGTTTTTTATAGAACATCTTGTATTAAGTCAGTCCGTCGTCAGTAATAAAGGTTCGGACAGAGTTTATGAGCAAAACTCGAAAATAACACGGTATTTTTGCGGTTTTATATAACATCTTGAGTTAGATTTAAAAAAGGGGCTGTGTGTATCGATGCACATGGCATTAAGACTTGTTGTACTGGACTTTGACGGCACTCTCACGCATGCTGATCGCGATTCTGTGCCTTTTGTAGAGGCATATAAGGAAGACGTCTGTGCAGAACTCAATATCTCACGTGAGGATCTGGAGCCGAAGTGGAAAGAGAAATCAGTATTGATAGAGCAGGCACCTTCTGAATACGGCTGGCTTATCGACGGAAGGATTGTCGCCCCTGCATATGCGGATTCGTTCATACAGACGCAAGTAGTGGCGAGCCTGATACTTGAGGATGCAGGCCATACTCCGGAGCATGCTGAGCGCAGGGCTTTCCTTGATGGTCTGTTCAGGAAGAATTATGCAGTAGTCACCACGACGTTCAAGGATGGTGTGGATGAGTTCCTTACAGAGCTGAAGGGTGCAGTCGATGTCTGCATCGTTACAAATTCTGCTACGGATAGTGTATCAAAGAAGCTGAGCATGCTTTCAGACAAGCATACTGACATCCCTATCTGTGGTGGGGCGAAGAAATACCTGATCCATCCTGACTGGGACGCAGTACCTGAATCCGTGGAGAGACCCGGTTACGGGAGACCTATCTTTCTGAGGCGCAAGGACTATTGGGAAGTGCTTGAGAAGCTGATGGAAGAACGCGGCATAAAGAGTGAGGAAGTCCTCATCGTCGGAGACATCTACGAGCTTGATCTCTCATTGCCGGAGCAGATGGGCATGGACATAATCCTGACCCCGAGACCGGGCACTCCAGGGTTTGAGGTGCAGGCAGTATCATCAGCATCTAATGGAAATGTTGTGGATGACATTAAAGAAGTGTTGGAGCATATAAGGTCGGCGTGACTATCCCCCGAACCCTATCTTTTTCTTATCTGGATCGTTCAGTTTCCTTATCTTCTTCACGCCATCAAGATAGCAATGTTCTGGAGGGGTGAAGATGTGAGAGTTCTCCATCTTCATCATGTGATCGATGTATGCCTCTTCTGCTGTTGCGCACGCGCTCATCACGTCGAATGGTGAGAAGCCTTTGGACTTCCTTGCAAGCGCTTCAAGGACACGATCATCAATCTGTTTTGCATAATGTCCGTATATCGCGACAAGATCATCATGTTCCGGCAATGGGAATATTATCTGTTTCTTGAATCTCCTCATGAGACCGCTGTCTATGGTATCTTCTTTATTTGTGGTGGCCACGACGACCAGGTCGCCGGTCATCCTTGTCTTTGCTGTCTGTGTCATGAGCACAGACATCACCCTTTTGCTCGCCTCGTGCATCCCCTCGTCCCTGTCTCCTGCAAGGCAATCCACTTCATCTAAGAGCAGCACGGTCGGGCCAAGCCTGCGGGCATTATCAAATACCCTGCCGAGCTGCTTTTCAGCTTCCCCGAACCATTTGGTCATCACTGCCTCGAGCGGCAGCTCAAGGAAATTGTATCCTAATACGTGTGCCACTACCTTTGCCATCTCTGTCTTCCCTACGCCCGGCACTCCTGAGAACATGTAGCAGTTGTACCCTGTCTGATCTGCTCGTGCACGTGTCTTGGCATATACCTTGTCGAAAAGTTCTTTGTTCAGGTTCGGCAGCACTATCCTGTTATAGA
This sequence comes from Candidatus Woesearchaeota archaeon, assembly GCA_030591125.1. Lineage (GTDB taxonomy): Archaea > Nanobdellota > Nanobdellia > Woesearchaeales > UBA11576 > JABMQF01. Next base: position 2,073 of record JAUVBP010000194.1, read on the forward strand.
TATCTTTCTTTGTCTTGTAGTATCCTGCAAGGAATTCCCAGTCATATGCTGAGAGGTCTTCTTCAACGATGCATCCAAGCTCCTGCATCTGACCGAGGTCGACCTTGCCGTCGCTCACCCCTGCATCTTTCGGCAGGAGGATGTCGTACAGCATCTTGTTCACTACTATGTCGCGCTTGTCGAAATCGGGTGATGTCTCAAACTCGACAGATATGTGCGGTCCTATCCTTGAGACCTTCCCTCCTGATAGCAGCTGCGCACCTTTATTGTATGCAGGGGCTATCCTTGTCTGTTTCTCCAGCTCACGGTCACTGTTGTATGCCCTGTGCATCAGGTTGTAGCGTGACATGGATTTCCACAGCGCCTTCTCTGCGAACGTGCTGCCTCCTGGATACCATTCGAAGAACATGTCTGCGATGTCGAGCACATGGCCTTTGGTGAGCCTGTCGCACTCCACTTGATGGGTGACGTATATGCACCCGTCCTTCACCTTGAATTCAGGGTCAGATATCTTTGCTTTTCCTTCATACTCTTTAGAGAGCTTCTTCACATGCTCCTCTATTGTCTTCTTCCCGTCGGCAAAGTCGATGTATTGGTCGTCGACCTCAGCCTTGCTGTTCATCTTCCACCTCAAGGATATCGTCTAGCTTCGTATCTGGGATGAGCTCCACTCTCTCGAGCGCAAACTTTGCTGTCTGTATCTTGTGTGCTGACTTCGCTACAAGGTATCCGAAGAATATCGTCATGAAAGGGACGGGTGTGGGGAACGTCACTGCAAGGAGTGCTGAGTTTATCGCCATGTATGTCTTGTGCCTCTTCACTCTCTTATCGATCAGGTCCTGATATACTGAGATGGCCTCCTCAAGGTCGAGCTCTGCAGGGTACACCACTGTTATC
>JAUVBP010000028.1 GCA_030591125.1 Candidatus Woesearchaeota archaeon
CACTGAATCTCACGACGCCAACAGCTCCTGCATCAGGGATTTCATACGTCCCATTACATAGTGTGGTATTGGTGGTGAGAATCATATCATCATATGGCGGCAGAACATTCTCATCAGTATCATCACAATCAACCAGGTTCGGATGTGGGCAGTATTGAAGAAGATCGCTCGATATGTTTCCGAACCCATCTCCATCCGCATCATCACATCCAGGAGTTGCGTCAATCAGCAGACTATTGCTGAATACTGTAGTCCCATTGATACCTGTCGCATCTACAGATGTTGCTGACACATTCCAGACATCACCGCCAGAAGTCTCCTGGCTGACAGTCAGGTTGTACCTGCCGATGCCAGAATTATAATGGCTCTTGATCTGCTCCAGACTGAGTGTCCTATTGTATATCTTGACATCGGATATTGACCCGTTGAAAAAAGCATAAAGATCAGGGAAGGCAAGGTCATAATCTTTAAGACAGCCTATATACATATCAGTGGCCACTTGTTCTATAGGATCATGGGAATTAGTATTTTCTTGTATCCTGGTGTCATCAAGATATAATCTATAGATATCTGAATCAAAATCATATGTAAACGCGATATAGTGCCAATCAGTATCTGGAGTATAACCGCTTGATATCAAGACTCCGTTATCAGTACCAGTATTTGTGTAATAGACCACAATGCTAGTCGCAGATGTATAGAATCTGATTCTATAACTGTCAGTTTGATATAGAGTCCACAAACCTTGGCCCAAGCTATCATCTTCCTTGAACCACATAGAAACAGTTCCTTTATATTTATCGAACCCGGTAGATGGCGTTATTATATAATCATCCACACCATCAAACTCATAAGCTCCAAACCCATCATATCCCCCGGTCTCATTATACGTCGGTTCTGCTGAATCTCCTGCGCCTGCAGCACCTAATCTTCCATCATTACCATGTCCACTTACATCAGGGATAGTCTCATCATCATAGCTCAACCGCACATTCATGCTCATCATCAGGTTCAGCACCATGATTGAGGCATCATCAACATACCAGTTATAGTAGAACTTGACTGCATCTCCATCTCCTTCCTGTACATCCTGTGGCCAGGCAGTGAGGTTGTCAAAGGTTGAATTATAGATCCCTCCATAGAATCCTGTGGCGTTCAATATCACACCAGTCATGTTCGGCGTCGCTTTGAGCTCCTGGCTGCTGCAGCAGATCTTTGTGTCATACGATCCTGATCCTGTGCAGTTCCCTAGCTGCAGGTTTGTATCTAAACCTATCTCTGTTGATGATATTGAAGCTACGCATTCACCAGTAGGACAGGATGATTCATAAGTACAGGTCATGTTGTAGTATTCTGTACCTGAGACGCAGACATCGAATCCGTAGTTAGATTCAGTCCCTTTTTCGATATGTGAATTCGTCTGTGATTCCAGCGAAAATATGTTCTGTGCATCTGGCGCTGAACAATTTGTTCCGAATGGCTCGCCATATATCTCTTCGCAACACAAGGAGTATCCATAATTTGACTGGTTTGTCAGCTCTGCGTGGGCATTGAACTGGTCTGACATGTAAAGTACGTGAGTATCAGTACAGGTTGCTTTAGCTACAACATTGCATTCTATCTTGCTCACATAGTTGAATGCTGTGCCATTCTTCTCCCCGAACTGGAAGAACAGCTCGTGGGCTCCACCATCCCTCTCTATATTGGTCAGGTGTCCAGTCTCACCGCAGAGATATCCGCCTATGAACAGGGATTCTATGACCAGAGAATCAGTCACTGTCAGGTTGGTATAATTATGCATTGTTCCATCTGAATCTATAAGCATAAGCTGCGGTTTCAATGATGTCTCTCCGCATTTGAGACTTAAGAACTCAAGGTCATCCGCTGTCGAGTTCAGGTCCCTGAGGAATTCCGTGAATGTTGTGGTGTTCTTTGGCGTTATTATCAGGTTTGCCATCCCAACAGTATTGAAATCTACAGTCCATTCTCCACCAAGAGACGGATAACTATGCACATTCAGGATCTCTATCAGCTCTCCTCCACCTGTTCCTCTCACTCCTGCGACCTTATAGAACAATGTCCCATTCTTGTTGAGCTCTGTGACCATGACCGTCCAGGTATCATTGCCACGGGTGATACTATTCTCGCCCATCTTGATGCTATACCTGCCTGAGCACATAGGATTCACTTCGGAGAGGTTGCTGGCATCAGGACACACGTATATACCCCCTATTCCTGATGACGGTATGTACAAGGTCTTATTGTAGCTTATCTCTGCAGGCCATTCATCCATGTGGATGACGGCTTTCATCTGGTAAGGGTCACTCTCTGCGACCAGGGTGCTCAAGTCTATGTCAAGCTCTGCGTTCTCGAAGTACACATCAAATTCAGCTATAGGGACATCATCTTCACTCTTCAACAGCACTTCACTAGGTCCGAACTGGGGTATCTCTGTGACATCAACACCCTCATCACCCACTAGCACAAGGGATATATCTGAAGATGGAGGCACGATCTTCTTAGGTATTATGAGCTGCTCATCGTATGCGCTGACAAGATCGTATTTGACATTGTTATCCGAGTAGATGTAGAAGGTGTCGCGGGTGCTGTTCAATCCAGATATTGTAAGATTATAGCCTCTCCAGATATTCTTCTGCAATGTCGCAGTGCTGAGCAGCTGCGTAGAGCTGTCATTCAGCAATCCTGTAAGCAGGTATACTGCATCATCCTTGTTGGACCATGCGTGGAAGGATATTGTGTCGTTTTCTGTGATGCTTGAATCAAGTGTGATCTTGAGGTATTTCTTGTTGAGCGGTGTGAAGTTACCATCCTTTACGCTTATGAGCTCAAACAATGAGAGGTTGAATTCTGGGGATTCGATAGGTTCAGGTTCTGCAGTGATGTTCTCTGAGGTCATATTCTCCGCTGTGATGTTTTCCAGGGTGACATTCTCTTGAGTCACGTTAGCTACAGCAACATTTTCTGTACTGATGTTCTCAGTTACATTCACCATCTCAGGGACTTCGACAGGTTCTTCATACCGGTCTATGACTTCAGCTGCTGTGACCTTGACATCGATGATATTGTAGCTCAGGTTCAGGTCATATGTCTGGTTAGACAGGTGTGGTACGGTCCATTCTATGCTGTCTATCAGCCCATCAGAATTTGCATCCACTAACGTGACATTGTCTACGCGCTCTTTGCCTGTTGAATTGACGTGCCAGTCAAGTTTGACCAGCCATGCAGGCACCCATGGTATATCTGTGTATGCCTTGATCTGCTTATAGCCAAGGTCGCTTGATATCGTGACTTCTTTCAGGTACTGGCTCTTCACATCTTCTTCCTTCAGTGGAGCAGGTGTGCTATACACTATCTCGTACACTTTGGGTGTGCTGTTCACATCATCAGTTATGTTGATCTCGACATCATCAAGTCCTGGCACATAAGGGACGCGGACGATTATATCTGCAGGTTCCGGTGTATGTACAACAGGTTCTGTAACAGGTTCAGGAGCTGGTTCGTAGGGGTCAGGCTCTTGAACAGGGGGTTCAACAGGACTTGTATAGGTTGGTGGTGTGACAGGGATGATCTTTCCTATCTCATCAGGGTCATAGCTCACTGTAAAAGTGATTGGTGCTGTCAGCTCAGTGTTGCCTCTGTCAGTGCAATCTATCTGCCATGTGTGTTTCCCTTCTGAAAGGTACCTGACTTCAAAGAAATTCAGTCCTCTCATGACCAATCGGTCTGTAGCCATCAGCTTTCCATCAAGGTACATGCTGCAGCTGTCGAATATCTTGCCGGCATCATAGAGGAAATTCAGGTTCCTGCCTATCACTGCGCCAGATAAAGGTCTTGTCAGGACAACTTCCTGCGTGTACTGTGAGTCAAGCACTGCTGCGCCTGTCACTCCAAAAAGAGAGCCCATCCAGTTGAAGAACCGGGTTATGATACCATCTCCTGAGATTCCTGCTGCTGCAAAGAAACCAGTTATCGCGGGTGTTTGGCCTTCTTCAGCAGTCTCATCGGTACTGTTCTCCAGCTCTCCAACTGGATATCTTTTAGGGGCTTTCTTTATCTTGAATTTCTGTTCTGGAAGCTTCTTCTTCTCTTTGTTCTTGATCTTATGCCACTTCTTCCAGAGCTGTTCAGGGTCTTTCTCGTTCCAGAATGATCCTTCTTCTTCGGTGATGTTCAGCTCTGTCTGATTGATGATTGTGATATTAAGTGTCTCATTGCCTTCAGTGCTGTTTACCTCTATCTCTTCTGTGATAGCAGTCTCATTTATGATCGTGATGTTGCTCTCTCCATCTTCAACCACAGGTTCAGAAGACAGTGTTATCTCATATATCGTGATGTTCTCTGCATCTCTTGGTAAGGTGGTCATGAGATTTATCTCTCCAGGATCTGTCACCATTATCCTCTTTGTCCAGTTGACCTGTTTCCATATCTCTGCAGGACCCTGCAAGAGCTCTTCTGGAAGTCCTGGTACCTGAGTCACGTTCGTCATGTTGGTCACATTGAGCGTGACATTGGTGAGGTTCATCGTCACATTGGTGACATTGGTCATGTTCAGAGTGATATTAGTGAAGTTGAGGCTCACATTTGTCATGTTGGTCAGATTGAGCGTGGCATTGGTAAGGTTCAGCTCTTCTGAAGGTATGGTGACAGTGGTGATGTCAGTCGCATTAGTGACATTGATTTCTTCTGGAGGTATCATGACATCGGTCACATTGGCAAGGCTGAAGTCTATCGCGACAAAGCTCCTTTCACTGCTCTGCACTTCTGTGGTGCCATCTGTGCATCCGACTTTCCAGAGATATTCTCCTGGCTGCATATCCTCAAGCTCGAAATAGTTCGTGCCGCCCACTATGCTTGTCTCATCTGCGACACTGGTGGACTGGTCTTCAACATACCTGAACTGGAGATACAATGAGCAGCTCTGCACCCCTTCACTGCTGTCCAGGCCATAGCTGAAAGTTACCCAGTTGTCGATCTCTGCTCCATCTGCAGGGGACTCTAAGCCGATATCCACTGAAAATTCAGGCAGTACAGGTTCTTCGATGATCTCTTCAACAGGTTCTTCTGTGGTGTTTTCTGGTACGGTCTCATTCACCTGCTCCAGGGTCTCATTGACAAGGATCTCTTCAACTACAGGTTCTTCTATTACAACTTCAGGTACAATCACTTCTGTGCCGAGATCATCCAACATCTGCTGCTCTGCAGTATCAAGTTCTGAAGTTGTCTGGTTGTCTTCCAAAACTGCGAATCCTACTGGTGCAAAACTCGTCAAGAATCCTCTAGCAGCAGGTAACTTTTGTGAACATAGAGTCAACTTTGCTGAGGGTTCTTGACCCCACAATTCCGACAGCAATGGAAGAACTGGTGAACACTCTGGCGGAATTGTCGTGTTGAACAACACTGCGCCGATTGCGATGATGACTAACATCACTGCAATCACAGGCAGCATTCTGGATGTGCCCGGTCTCACCGGTGCAGGTGCAGGCAGCTGATTATCGAGCCGTGTATCGATCTGGCCAAGCTGTTTCTGCAGCTGCATTATCCTGTCATCAGAGGTGATCATCCTGCGACCACCTCTGCCCGGGCCTGCTTCTTCTTTGCCCTGTTGTGACAGGTCCATATCGTCCTGTCGTTCCTTCCGACGAGAAGCGCTATCTCATGGAAGCTCATGCTCACATCTTCTTTGAGGTAGAAAGAGATGCTTTCAAGCGGCGCGAGCTGCCGGTCCTTGAATACTTCAACAGGTATCTGGACTTCTTTTTCAGAAGATTCGCGGGTCTTCGGGTGCTCTTGTCTTTTTTTCTGTGCCCTGTTATAGCACGTCCAGATTGTCCTGTCATCGCGGTCGAGAATTTCTGCTATCTCATGATAGCTGAGATCATGTTCGTCTTTCAGGTATTCTGTTATGGATTCAAGCGGAGCGAGGTTTCTATCTTGAAATATAGAACTCGGTATTGCTACTATAGTTACCTCTTTTTCACTCTGTCTTTGTATACCAAACACCCGCGACGATGTTGTCTCTGTCATCAGAGCATAACTTACTCACTATGTAAGTTACCTTCTAAATACTCACAATGTGAGTAGTTCGGTATTTAAAAGTTTCGAATTCAAGGGTTTCAGAGAAATCATTCTCACATTGTGAGTAGTAACACTATTTAAATGAAAGTCAAAAACATACTCACTATGTAAGTAAAAAATAAAAAGTTTCGATCAAAAAGAAGGGATACTTACAATGTAAGTAAAAAAAAGAAACAGACAGATCAAGACCCGATACTTACAATGTGAGTATAAATACAGAATAATATTATTTTAATAAAGAAACAATATAAATAAACTAAGTTTTTAATATTATATTGATTTGAACCGGCCAGTGAAACCAAAAGTTTAAATAGTATAATATATAAGGTAAGTTTTAATAGAACAGTAATATTAAATAATAATATTTTAAGTAAAAAAAGATAAACATTTAATATCTTTATAATAAACAAGAATCACGTGATTACATGGTAAAGATACAGAGTCCAAAATCAGGTCAGTTCAACATAACTATCCCTTTGGGATTGATCAAGTTGAAGCGTTGGAAAAAAGGCACTGAGATCTTTCCGACCCTGAATGAAAAAGGCGAAGTTGTTCTCAAGGAGATAACTTACGAGAGCTAGATATCACAATAAGGACGTGGTGATAAGAAAACGTATCAAGTGTAAATAAAACGTATCAGGTGATATGATTGTTTTTAGGGAGTAATAGAGAGAAAATAATTGAAGCTTTTATCAAGGAACCTCTAAAACGGTTCCAGTTAAGAGAATTGAGTAGAATGACAAAGCTTGGACTTCCTACAGTAAAGAAACATGTCATTTATCTCAACAAAAAAAACATCTTAAAAAAAGAGAAAGAAGGCCAATATCATCATTACGAAGCAGACATGGAGAATGAACGGTTCAAGATAATCAAGACCGCACACACATTGATCAACATCAGAAAGGCCATAGATGAGATTGTGGACAGGATAAGACCAAACACAATAGTTCTTTTCGGTTCTGCTGCAAAAGGCGAAGATACTGAAAAGAGTGACATAGACATTTTCATACAGGCTCAAAAGAAGTCTTTTGAATTTGATCGCATAGAGAAAAGATTGAACAGGAAGATAAACCTGATCTTTGAACCTGAGATAAAAAAGATAAATAAGGAATTCCTGAACAATCTGGCAAATGGCATAACATTATACGGTAGCTTAAAGGTGAAATCATGAATTTTGAGGACTGCATCAAAAAGAGATTGGTCAACAAGAGATCAGTTGATAAAGAGATGGCAGACTCACTGAATTCCCTTGTAGACATCAGATTACGGAACATGAAGAATCTGGACAACACGACATTAAAGATTGAATCTTACTACGAAGTCATAAAAGAGCTTCTGACCGCACTGCTTAGCCTAAAAGGCTACAAATCTTATTCTCATGAATGTTTGATACTATTCCTTAAAGATAGGCACAGCAAAGATTTTACCACCGCACAGATAGAATTGATCGATCAACTGAGAGTGATGAGGAATGACATCGCATATAGAGGGTTCTTTGTTGAAGAAGAATATCTCACAAGAAATGAACTCCAGATAACTGGAATCATAGATCAGTTAAAACAGCTGTTGAAAGACTGAAAAAAGAGTAATGATTCAAAAATGGTTCATATGATTCAAGAATGGAACAGGGATAATAGAAAAGTGCTAGTCATACTCTTATCTTCTATACTATTATTAGTATCACTCTCATCCATCGCTGCTGCGCAGAGCTGGCCTAATCCAGGCCATCCTGCTGAACAGATAGGCGGCGGGACTTTCAATAGCAGTTATGGGAATTTTATTTTCATGAATAATGTCAGCATCGGAGACCCCAGCCCTGCTGCTGCATTAGATGTTGCTTCTTCTGGAGCAATGCCTGTAGCGATTTTTGATACTGATTCAGGGAATAATCCTTTTTACATCACTAGACTCGGCACAACACCCCAGTCTCTTAGCATCATAGTTGGTGATGCAAATGTAGGGTTTGAATCAATTCAAGATGAAAATACAGGAGCCAATGGAGGATTTACATTCACATTAGATGGGGGAGCACCTACTCCTGATTTTAGTTTTAATCATGGTGCCACAGAAAGGATGAATCTGAACGCTTCTGGAAGTCTTCAGATTGATAGTGTCTTAAGGGTTGACGGGACAGGCAATAGTTATATCCAAGGCAATCTCGGCATAGGCACGACGAATCCTAATGCCAAGCTATATGTTAATAACACAGGCTCAGGCAACTCTTTCAGAGTTGATGATTCTGCTGGTGATACTACACCTGTAGTGATTGATGAAGTGGGAAGATTAGGAATAGGCTTAAGCAATCCTGATGCAGGGACTAAAGCTCACATATATGACACCAACAGGGCAATCCTGAAGATTGAGGGTGATGGTACTGGCGCTCCTTCTTTAGCATCATACATAGAACTCAATTCTAACGCTGAAGCTAGAGGCAGGGGAATCCTGTTGACCACAGATACTGGTGACAGCTGGTATGCAGGAGTCCCATATACAGGAAATAGTTATTCTATCGGAAGACATGCAAGTCAACCAGAATATTACGCAAACTCACACTTCTTCATACAGAACGATGGAGACGTCGGCATAGGCACGACAGGTCCTTTAGCTAAGTTAGCGATCAATGGCGGTCTGCATGTTGGTGGCGATAGTGACCCTGGTGATAATAATCTGTTAGTTGATGGCACTGTAAACATAACAGGAACCCTCGATCCTAATGGTGCGATAACATTACCTACTTCAGGCATATCTGGTGCCGGTACAGGTAGTGGGTTGGATGCTGATAAGTTAGATGGTCAAGAAGGGAGTTATTATTTATCTACTTCAGGAACAGCAGCTGAATCATACGCCTTAGATATTGAAGACACGAGATCTGCTGAAAGACTTCCAAGTGAAATGCCTGATAGCAAAGTAACTGCAGAATTTACTGATCAACTTCCAGGTTTAGGTGCATGGTATTCACTAATCAATGTAAAAGGTTGGAGTGATGGTTATGCATCTTGGCAGCTTATAGGTGGTTCAACTACAAGTACGCATGAAAATTTATATTTTAGGTCTGGAAGAAATGCAGCATGGAATCCTATAAGAAAAATATGGCACGAAGGTACTGACGGCTCTGGCTCTGGATTGGATGCTGATAAATTAGATAATATAAATTCATCAAGTTTCCTCAGGAGTGATGCTGCAGATGTCTACAATGATGCAGGGGCAGATATTGACCTTAGATTCGAAGGAACTTCTAATCAGAACTTACTTTTTTTGGATGCTTCTGCTGATAGTATAGGCATAGGCACGACAAGTCCTCTGGGTAACTTACACGTAAAAGCTGAAATCGTATCTGAGTGGGACGTCCTGGTTCTCGAAAGGGATCTTAGCAATGCGAACGGAGAAGGTCATCACATAACATTCAAGTACGATGAAGAAGGGTCTTCCCCTGTAGAGAATGGAGACAGAATAGGTGGTATAAGGTTCCAGAGTTCATACGCTACTGGTGCGTATTCAGGGTACGGAGCGTCTATAATTGCGATACAGGACGGCACTGCTTCAGTTAGTAGCAGTCCGGGAGCGTTGATATTTAAGACTACTGATGACGGGACAACTACGCTGGATGAAAGGATGCGCATAGACGACGCAGGCAAGGTCGGCATCGGCACGACGAATCCTGACGCTAAATTACACGTCAATGTTTCTTCAGGTCCTAGTCTTATTGTGGGTGACTCTACGGCTACCGCTTCAGGTAATTACGCTATCGCTATGGGTGAGGGTACAGATGCCACAGGCGATGGATCATTCGCTTTAGGAAAAGACACTTACACAGGCGATTCATACGACTTCGCTATAGGAGAAGAGACTAACGCTACGGGTTACGCGTCTGTCGCTATGGGCTATCAGACCAAGGCACAAGGCTGGTTTGACATAGCTACTGGTGAAGGTACTTGGGCATGGGGGGGAAGCGCTACAGCCATGGGTTATTATACTGTTGCTGATGGTTACCTTGCGGTCGCTACAGGTTCCCAGTCAAACTCATCAGGTACTGCTTCATTGGTATCAGGAATAAGATGCCTTGCTGACGGTGACGGGTCTTTCGCGACAGGGATTGACTCTTACGCCACAGGTCATGGATCTATGGCAGTCGGTTATGATAACGTCGCGAGCAATTTCGGGTCTATCGCTCTGGGAGAGGAAAACACTGCGAGCGC
>JAUVBP010000125.1 GCA_030591125.1 Candidatus Woesearchaeota archaeon
GACGATTGTCTGCGCTGCCTGATACCCCTGAACAGGAAGACGATTCGAAACTCTCAAGCAAAAGCACAAACGTAGAATCTCTACAGGACCAGGAAACTGGTGAAGATGAACCTGAAGATGCTGAAGAAGAGGCTGTTGCAGAAGAGATTGATGAAACTGTAGTTGAAGAAGACGAACCTGAAGTGGAAGAAGAACCAGAAGATGATAAACCCTCTTGCAAGTATAAAGATGCTGCGTTCGACCATACTTATACAGGAGTGGCGGTGGAGATCTCAAATTTTCAGAAAGAATTGAGAGGGGACAATTGGGCCAGCCTGACCGCGATGAAACTGAAGATAACCAACAATGAGAAATGCACGATAATCAGCCCTGCCAAGATAAAGATAAAACTAAACTCTCGAGGTAAAGGATCAGTCTGGTGGGATGATGAACTGTTCCTCACTGATACGTTCAGAAACATCAAACCCGGCGAGACAGTCACAGATTTTGTGACAGTACACGTCTCATATTCTGACATCTATTCAGAAAAAGACTTCAGGGTATCTGTCTTTGATGAATATGACATCCACATGGTCACATATAAAGAATATCTCACAATAGAGTGATGATTGAATGACTATTTCTCATGATTGTAGAACCTGATTGAAAAAATATAAAAAAAGAGTTAAAAATATTATTGAACACTCTCTTCGCTAATAGCCTTCTCAAGCTTGGTCTCTCCTACTGCAGGTTTCTCTTCAGCAGGCGCGGCTTTGACCGGTGTCTGTACCTTAGGCTTCTTAGAAGCTTCCTTTGGCACCATCTTTTTCCTGTCAAAAGCTCTTACCTGCCTAGGTCTTGGCTTGGCCTGACGAGGTTTCTTATCTTTTATCTCTATACCAAGCTTCTTGAATTCGGCAATGACTTCAGAATGCGCAGCACCTTTCTTGAGATCAATAACCTCTTTCTTCGGTTCCAAGTGCTTCATGTTGCACTTACGCCTTCTAGTCTCACCATCAATCATGACCAACTTCTCATCAAGGACATCTACAATTACACACTGTTTTCCTGTATCGCGTCCTGCAATCTTAACACAAATCCTTCCTACTTCCATCATTTTTGGACCTCCAGAGAGATACAGAAAAAGCTGCATCCTCTCCCATTAATCTTATCCACCACACTGTTGCCAGCGGGCTTCATATGCCATTAAAAGAGAGCGTTTTGAGTGACTTATCACTCGGCTCGTGATGTTGAACGTGATTCTGATACTACTTTACGCCTGGTACATGCAGAACAGAGCGATCCACCATATGGTCTCTCCGGCCTTTTCAGGGTCTTGGCAAGCTTCTGCATCTTGTATGGCCTCTCTCGTGGAACACCTGCAAGAGTCGTGCCACATTTGCTGCAAACAGCCTTTGATGGCTTCCGCTTCCTATAATGCAGGGTTGTCTTGCTTCCCGGAGTCCTCACAAAGACTCTTCTTAGAGTTCTTGACCTTTGACCTGGTTTTACCATTTAAATCACTGTTTTGCGAGTAACTAGAGCCTGTTTATAAAGGTTTTGCAGCCCTGAGAGGCTGAAACCGACCCTAGAGATCATATCTTCAGAAAGGAAAAAGAAATGTTTTTAAATATTACTATTTGTTAATAATACCTATAAAAAGCAGTAATCAACTGCTCCGGACGGTATAATAATGAAGCTATCTAACAAGCTGGTAGAAGAGGTTGTCACCTCTGTGGCTGGAGCAGATGTCCTGCCGCTCGTCAAACTTCTGAAGAACAAGAAAAACGTCTCAGAGTTCAAGCTGGCTGAATCTCTGGAACTTGAGATCAATGTTACAAGAAACATGCTCTATAGGCTGTACCATGCAAACCTCGTCTCTTTCATCAGGCGCAAAGACAAGAAGAAAGGATGGTACATATACTACTGGACATTCAAGCTGAAACAGATAAAACACCTTGCCGTAACACTCAAGAAAGAGCGTATCGAACGGTTGAGTGATAGGCTCTTCCGTGAAAAAGAGAGCAGCTTCTTTGTGTGCCCGAATACCTGTATGCGACTGGACTTTGAGAAGGCAGTAGGTTTTGAGTTCAAATGCCCTGAATGTGATACCCTGATGGAACAGGAGTCCAACGAAGAAAAGATCAAGCAGCTTGAAGAGCAGATAAAGGAACTGCAGAAGGAACTGGCTTGAGCAAAAATTCTACAACAAAAATATATTAATAGCTGAGCTGCCACCGCGCTTGCTGTCGATTAATGTACTGCTTCTGTTTGCTGAATTGCATTACTTACAGTTCTGTTTTACTGTGAGCTCGCTAGGCGGTGGCAGCTCCGCTATTATGAATGTAAAATGTAAGAACTGAGATAATTATTGTTGTTCTGTAGATACTGTGCAACAAGGAGCCAACTGATCAAGTGATGGCTTGAACATGAATGCCGCTTTCTCGTCGAAATAACCACACCTGAAGCGATCGAGAGGTATCCCTGTACGTGTCGAAAGCATTATTGCATAGAACAATACCTGACAGTTGGCATACTTCTCTTTCTCTGCATTGGGCTTATAATCCCATATCCACACATTCCCGTCCTCGACGCGCAATACATCTATATGACCTGAGAGAGGTTCCTCACAGTCAAACAATGAACGATATACATCAAGCTCGTGAGGCATCAACCATATCGGAAGCTCAACAGCCAGAGTATGACAATCATTCTCAAGCATATAGACCTCAACATTAGAATGCGCAGTCTTATACCTCCCTGAACCTACACCAAGCTCTGCGAGCCTGCATACCTCGTGGCCATCAACAGGGATGTGCTTTGTATCCACATCAAACTTGAGTGATGAAGAACGTGGACCTTCAGTAAAGTAATGATCAGGACAAGACTCCATCATCTTGTCAAGGAACGTGCTCAGTGGTGTGAGATCCTTGCGACAAAGTTCAGAGGTCTTTGCAGTATGCAGACGGTAATGATAGAACCAACCATGCTTGAACGCAGTGTGTCTGATGCTCATCTTAGGAGTGAAATAAACTTAAAGAAAAAAAAGAAAAAAGAAGGATCACTTCTTCTTAGCGGCCTTCTTCGCTTTCTTTGGGGCAGCTTTTGACATCCTTGACGAGAGCATCCTCTCAATCTTGACTTCTTCTGCCTCAATCTTTGCCTCTTCCAACTCAATCTTATGAGTTATCTTGAGAAGGTTCTCATCCATCCTTGCAATCCTTCTCTCTAGAAGCACCAGAATCCTTAAACTGTAAACAATCGCTGCTAATGTACCGATGATAATAGCGAGCGTAACTCCCTCGAGTCCTAATCCTGCCATCGTATCTACCTCCTTTTTAAAAGTGAATATGTGATTTAAGCTCACTTAGTATATAAAGGTTGCGCGTGATAGATACGTATACAAAGAAAAAGACACATAAAAAAAGGATAAGAAATCAGTATTTCAATAGTCTAAAAAAATATTAGTGCTTGATCTCAATAGGCTTCATATTTGCCCACTCTGTTTCGAACATCTGCTTGAGAGCTGAAGCGAAGAATGGAGTATTGACCCACACACCAGAATCGTATGTCGGATGGACCTCTGAATCATCCATGAGCATAAAAGTTATCTGCTTGCCGTCAATTATACAGAACCTTGCCTTAAGCTCAGTCACATTACGGATATCCACAAATCCTTTGAGTTCCTTGACAAGCTTGTCAGTCTCTTTTGTCAAAGGTGCAGCAATCCTGACCTTGATCTTCTTCTCTTTTGCCTTCTGAAAAAGAGATTTCAGGACTTCAGCCTTCCGGATAAAACCCTCGCTGGTTGTCATGAGATCGACAGACTCTTCAGCAGACTTGATCATAGATTCTAGGTGATTGTAAAGATTATTCCTCCCTTTCAGAGCACCTGAAAGGTCAGTAGGTTCAACAAGTTCAACACCTTGCGTGTGTAGAAGTGTAAGTTCAGTGAGAATTTCACTCCCTTTAAGGTCGTCAAGGGTCTTTGTCTTGTAATCCGCATCGTTAATGACCTTTTTCTTGACCCTCTCAAGGACCTCTTCAGGAGGTACAGCCACATATTTTATCGGCTTTCCCAACTTCATTATTATGAAACCCTTTTTCTCAAGGCTTTCGAGAACATCATAGCTCCGTGATCTTGGCACGTTAGCGATATCAGACAGCTCACCTGCTGTTGAGACCCC
>JAUVBP010000153.1 GCA_030591125.1 Candidatus Woesearchaeota archaeon
ATCAAAGAATTTCAAGAGGGTGTATGACAATTTTATATTTGAGAGTGGCGCCGCAATCAATAATGCCTTGTTTGAGCAGGCAGATGTGGTTGAGGAGTATGACCGTTTCCTTGATGGCTTTGTGTCCTACTCAAAGATGAAGAAGCTGAATATAGAGATCTTTTCGATCCTGGAGCTTGATGATATGGTATATATATCAAATAAGATGCGGAACGCGGTGACCCTCCTGAATCTTGGCCAGACAATCGGTCCGGGGAGTGATACCTATTTCCTACGCTCAAACCTCTCAGAACTCGTTTTAGAGGTCAGAGATGACGTTTTTCATGAGAACATTTATAAATTAGACATCTCTAGTGAAGGGACAGACACAAAAGCGGTGCTTAGGGTCAGTAAAGGTACTAAACGCGAGATATTCGTCAAAGAATAGGCTCTCTAAGCAGTGATGACTGATAATAAAAGGTGAATAAGATATCTGAAAAGAATCTGGCAAGACTGCTGATGCAGGACAGGAGAGCAGTATCTGCATGGATATCCTGGGTCCTTCTGGTTACGTTTGCTATAGTCCTCAGTGCTTTCATGTACAATTTCATGATATCTTATACAGAAGATTCTACAGATGATATGAAAAAAGTGGTGTATAATACGGATGAGTGCCGTATGGTGTCTATAAACATCGAATCCGCCTGTATGGCATCACAAGTTTTAAATATCACTCTGCAAAATAGGAACTATATAAGGATAACGGGTATGGACTTCAGGTTTTATAACGGCAGAATTCCACTACATACAAATAAGACCAATATAACCATGAATCCGAACAGGATAAAAGGGATTGAACTGGATGTTGGTCTTACGACAGTGACAATGGTGGAGATCATACCTCATGTCTATAAGGATAGGGTAGATATAATCTGTGCTGATAAGAAGATTGCAACTGATGTGAGCACCTGCTGAATATGCTGATCACAAGTTTTGCGCTCATAAGTCAAGAACCACCATTCACTGCACCTTATGTCGCTATATGCGGATGGTATAGAATTAGTGGTTCTTGACCCCACAATTCCATCAGGTGGAATGCGCACTGGTGGAATTGTCGTGTTTAAGGATCTTTAAAAAAGGAGGTAATAAAATGACCGCAAAGGGTTCAATAAAAGAGGTCATTGGCTTAGAGGTGGAGAAATCCCGCCTCAACAGGGAAAAGTCGATGCTTGTCATGAATAAGAGCCTTATTCTCTACTTCGCTTTCATGTTCGTGGCGGTTCTTGGTTTCATCAACGGATATATCAGCAGGACATTGCTGAATGTGCTGATAATCATGGGATTGTGTGTTCTGATAATAGGTACTGTGCCTTATGTGCGGACTATGCACTCAGAAGAGAAGCGGCTGAATGACTTGATTCAGCAGATGAGGAAGTGAGGTGGACATGATGATCACGAAAAAAAGACAAGGGAATAAAATGAGGGTTTTCAGATCAAGGAAAGCAGTATCTCCACTCATCGCTACAGTCCTTCTCATCGCTTTTGCAGTCGCTTTAGGTGCTGTCGTGATGAACTGGGGTAGAGGCTATGTTGAAGACACGGCCAATATTGCGAGAGAGCGTTCGGACACTGAAGTCAGGTGTGCATCAGAGGTTGATGTGGATATAGTGGAGATTGACAACATCCCGCAGGTCTGCTACAATGACTCGGGAGCCGCAAATAACACCATAGAGTTCATCGTAGAGAACAAGCAGTCAAGGAAGGTTGAGAAACTGCATGCAAGGCTGATCGGTGAGGGGACCAGAGTGCCATTGACAGTCGATCTTGGGGTCAACTCAAGCATGGAGACGAACGAGGCGAAGTACCTTAACTTTTCCTATGTTGAGGCGACGTATGGACTCCCACAGCAGCTTAAGCTGACTCCGTACATAAAAGTCGGTGCTATAGAGGTGGCTTGTCCTTCAAGTGCAGAGATAGAGACCACAATCAAGCCTTGCACAGAAGTCTGGAATGACTGATTTTTTTATTTTTTTATCTTTTCAAGTTGATTGATTAAGGGAACTCAATATGGTGGATAGGAGATCAAAAAAGATCAGTGTACTCATCTTTATGTTCGCGATATTTGTACTGCTGGTTGCAGTCACTGCTTCTTGGATGTATCGTATCTATACGGAGCAGACGCAGTACTCAGAAGAGAAGACAATGATGACCATAACTTGCAGCCAGTATTATTTTGTCATAAATCCTGAGAGTGTCCTGTATGATGGAGGACAATTATATTTTGAGATAGAGAACACACTAGGAAAAGATATAGATAAGATTGTGGTACGGACCTCGACAGAAGAAGCAGTAGTTGAACTGGACGGGCTTAGTCAGGGGATTGTCCATCCTGTCAGCGTACCTATTGAGGTCATAGAATGGGCTATGGTGTATCCTGAAGGGTGTGATGGTGCGAACTTCAAGAACCTGAGCTTTGAGACAGGATGATTATTTGCTGATCACATGATGATCGGTCTTTGCTGTTGCCGCATGGCTGGTGGCACAGAAAAAAAGAGGAGATGAAATGGGTAATAAGGCTCAAATATGGGTATCAGCAATACTTTACATACTTGTCATAAGTGTCGTGATGGTATTGGTCCTGAATGCAGGAGTGCCGATAATCAAGGATCTGCAGGACAAGACAGTGTTCACTAGAGCCAAGAATACATTTCTCACCCTCAACCAGCACATAAATGAGATAAGTGAGGAAGGTGTTGGGTCGCAGAGGGTCATACCTATTGAGATAGAGAAAGGTTATCTCGAGCTGAGGGATGGCTCGCTTAAGTGGGATATGCGTACTGATGCAAAGATCCTTGAGTCAGGACAGCAGATAGAGCTGGGCAATCTGTATATATCTTCCAATGCAGATGTGACTTCCCGCAATCATGCTGAGAACTACACTCTTGAGAACAATTATTTACGGGCGACATTCCACAAGTGTGAGGACCGCGAGACCTGCCTGTTCAATCAGACAGGGATGATCAAGCAGTTGGTCTTTAAGAACCCTGAGTCGGGCACAGAGAGTGCAGCGCTCAATGATTTTGAGTTCTATTTCAATACTTCAGGAGGGAATTGGGCTACTTCAGGCTATTCCGTCCTTGAAGATGAAGGGTCAAGTCTTGGTGCCGCACGTGTGCTCTTTTACATAAATAATACTGGTGCTAGCTACTACAGTGTGATGGAGTTCACCCTGGAGAGCAATCGTGATTTCATGCAGGTGAAGATAAGATGATGACTGCGCATAGTGATTACATGAGACACCTCTGTCATGGGGGTATATGATGGCTTTCAGTCTGTTCGGTAAAAAGAAAGCTACTGAGGCTGGTGCAGTCGCTCCGGCAGTCGCTCCGGCAGTCGCTCCGGCAGCTGCTGAAGGTGGTGCGCCTACAGACGAGAAGCTTGTGATAGAGAAAAAACCTGCAAAAAAACCTAATATAATATTCAGTTCAGGCAATGCTGACTCTTTGAAGGCAAATATGCAAAAGATTGCTCATAAGGCAGAACATGATGTGGATATGGACACTTCATCCGCAGTGCTTGATGATTCTGATCGTCCTGGTGAAAAGAAGAGTTTCATTGAGATGAGTGCTAAAGAATCTAAGGTACTCAAAGAGAAGGC
>JAUVBP010000219.1 GCA_030591125.1 Candidatus Woesearchaeota archaeon
CTCGACGATACCTTTATAAATAACCTCTTTTCCCCTGTAACCCATAGTGTTGAGGAGGTAGTGAAATGAGTGACTGCGCGATAGACTGTGACAAGTGCTTCACGTGCGGTGGCGAGTGCTGCAAGAGCGTCGCCATCAAGCTGGAGGATCCTGTCGACATAGATGACTACGAGGACTTCAAGTGGTATGTATTCCATCCAGGTCTTTCTGTATATCTGGACACTGATGATGAATGGCATGTCGATGTGCCGATCAAGTGCAAGCATCTGGGTAGGAACGGTAAGTGTAAGGTATACGATGACCGGCCGCCTGTGTGCAGGGACTATGATGTCAGGGAGTGTGACGAGGGTGATGATTCGAAGGTGACCCTGAGCACGCCTGAAGAGGTTGATAGTTATATACGGAAGCTCAAAAGAGCAGGTAAGCTGTAATTTTTTTTCATTTATCGTAATTTTTTGATATCAACTCTTTTAAACCTGGTTTTTCTATGTGACTCCTATGTATATCAGCTCACGAAGACCTCTTCCTAAAAGTCTTGAGAAGCGTATACTCGAAGTGAAAGACTATGAGGGGGAGTATGAATATGAAAGGGATTACTTGAAAGTTCTGGATAGGATCAAAGAGACGAATCCTTTCTCGATACTTGTATTCTATGAGTCTCATCGCAAAGCAAGGACGCAGGCAGAGAAAGTTGTCCGAGGAAGCTGTATGTATGAGCAGTTCTATTTCATCCCTGAGCTCAGACAGAGAAGGAGAGGTAATTGGATGGGTTCTGGTTACCGGACGACCCAGAGCGTGTATGCCTGCGCATTGTCGATGATGCCTCAGGTCCCGACACACATCCTGATCTACGGCAAAGAGCTCCACCATGTGCTGAGCAGCAGGACTCTTGTTGTCCAGCCTCATGATGTTACGCAGGAAGTGCGTCGAGAAGAAGCAGATGATATACTCAAAGATACTCGAAAGGCTTTCGCGATCAGGAAAGGGGATGATGTCGAGAGTATCCTTGTAATATACTGATGTGGGAAAAAGGCATGATACAGATGCTTGACAGCTTGCTGTCAAGTCTGATGATCTCGATGAAGTCGGGATTGTTTTTATGACTTATGCCGAAATAGCCGAAAAACACGTCTAGAACCCCTCATTTCTTCTGATTTTCAGAAATTCTCAGACAAGTTTTTAAATCATTGTTCATCATGATATGTTGCGTTTTGTACGCATAAAAGTCCCTGCGAAGTGGATTTTTATGTCCCTTAAAATCACGTGGTGATTTTAGGGTGCCAAAGCCGAATGGCTTTGAGCATGCCAAAAATTTTTAACAAAATTTTTGTGCATAAAAAGGGGGCTGGTTTTTTTTGCTGGGAAATACGACTTTAGTCTATCCACTTGAAAGATTGTATAGTTCTACGTTCCAGAAGAAGTGGGACCGCACTCTTGAGAGGATCAAGATGATATCTCCCCGGGATCTTGAGGAGATGGATGAGCAGATCAAGAAGCTTGAGCGTTATTATGATCTTTCTGGGATGAGGAAGCTGAGCATTTCCCTGGGCACTTATCCTGATGGATTTTCTTCCAAGATAAAGGTGCTGAAAGGCAACCTTCGGCAGACCATCTCAGAGAAGTTCAACAAGATATCAAGAGATCTCTATGACCTGATAGGTGACTATGAGCGCCTGCATGATTTTGATCAGGACAGGAAGGGCTTTGATGAGGCGCTTGTCAGGTTCAGGATGCTGCGCGCTTTCTATCGGCGTTGGAATCTCAATGGCCAGGGATACACACAGTATGGTGCTAAAGATTATCAGGCGATCCTGAAGGAGCTTGCGTTCAGGCTTGCGAGGAAGCGGATGCTCCTGATGCAGGAGCATGGTTCGATGCAGGATATCATTGACTCACGTAAGAGGATGAAGGCCCTTGATGAGATAGATGTTGAGGTGTCTAAGCTTCTGGGATGGTATGGTGAGAATTATCTTAACATAGATGGTACTAATCCTTCATGGATAGGTGTTGATCCTGAAGAGGGTGAGGCCTGGATGCCTGTCACATTCATTGATGATGACAATAGGATTGCCCCTCTTGAACGGTTGAGGACGCTGCCATCTCTTGCTGAGGTCGGTGATGTCAGGAAGCTGCTGGATAGGTTTGTGATGTTCTACAGCAAGAATGATATCCTTGACATATCTGAAGTGGGTGTCATGTCTGACTATCTGCGTTTCAAGGATTACGCAGTCAATTTCTCTCTTGATTCAGATGATTCCAATGAGAGGCTCAAGGCAGGGCTCATGGAGCACCTCTCCAATATACACGAGGTATTGCGTGATGCAGAGGAGAGGTACAGCCTTAAGGAGAATGAGGAGGCGCTTCTTGAGAAGAGCTTTGTCATGTATACTGCACCTGTAGATGAGATACACGCAATCCTTCAGCGCGGGTTCATATCTGCAGAGCATGCTATCCAGGATAAGTTCGAGGGAAACCAGTATGACAACCTCACGTTCAGGATAGATGCTGACATACATGAAGGTGATGTCGGGTTCATATTCCCTCTGACCAAAGTGGTTGAAGGGCATAGGTTCCATAAGATCAATGC
>JAUVBP010000156.1 GCA_030591125.1 Candidatus Woesearchaeota archaeon
CAAGATATTCTGCCATCAATGCCATGAGGAACACTGCGACAACAAGCACTACCTGCATCAGCAGCAGCGACCTCTTCTCACCGAGCCGTTCTTCAAGCTTGTCGGTCTTCTTTGAAGTTATGGCGGTTATGATGCTTGCTACGAATGCTATCACTCCTATCATTGTCACAGGTATGAGTATGATCTCCAGGTATGCTGATGAGAATGTCTGCGCGACAGCGACTCCAGTCATGACTGATGTAGACAATATTGTTATGTATTTGATATAACTATGGTTCCAGAAGTACTGTAGCCCTTCCTTGAGGTGCAGCAGCGAATTTCTGATGCTCAGCTTCTTTGCAGGAGCATAAGGTTCGATTATGAACAGCGTGACAAAGAATGACAGGAATGCTATGGGCAGTGCTGCTTTTGCAGGTAGTTTGTGATGTATCGAGAAAAGATATCCTCCTATCAGGAATGTTATGGCCATCGATATGTTGGTGAACATGAACAGCAATCCTGATATGCGCTTATGTTCCTTGATTCTCTTCAATCTTTTCAGTGTGTCGAACATCAGCGCCTGATCAGCGCCTGACATCAGCCCTTTACCTGTGCCTGATATTATCTTTGCGATGATGAATGGCCAGAAACCGTTGTAGAACGCGAGTATGAATATCTCGACCAGGAACAAGAATCTGCCCAGGGCAAGAGTCCGCTTCTTCCCTATCAGGTCTGCGATGACTCCTGAGGGTATCTCTACTATGACTGTAGTGATGGCAAAGACGCACATTATTATCCCGAACTGCTCTATCGGGACCTGTGATGCGATATAGAATAACGCAAGGACAGGTATGAAGAATCTTGACCAGCCGAGGCTGTTTCCTAAGATGAGAAGGGGGATGTTACGCCTTAAGTCCATACGATCACTTCTTCTTCCTTTTAGGCTTCCAGGTACCTTTATGTTCCTTGACTGCCAGCGTCGCGAACACTGCAAAAAGAGTGGCAACAATCATGATAAGAAAGAACAACACACCTGCAGCAGTGATGAACACCTGTCTTCCAGTGAGCAATCCAAGCACTCCGATGATTATGAGAAAGAATCCTAAGATCTCTGCGGTTATGAGTGTGTGCTTAGTTTTTTGCTTCATATTCTTCTCTTAGTACTCCCATCTGGATAGAATTATGCCATCTGTTGCAGCAGAACGTGTGTTTCCTGAATAGTCCTTCTTTTTTGAATCCAAACTTCTTCATGAGCTTTATTGAACCTATATTAGGTTCATTAGCTCTTGCATATACCTTATGGAGTTTGAGTTTATTGAATGAAAAATCAAGTATGAGTTTCAATGCTTCAGTCGCGTATCCGTTTCTCCAGAACTTGCGGCCTATCCAGTATCCGAGTTCTGCGTTCTTGTCCCTCTTGTGGATGCCTGATACGCTCATCCCACCTATTATCTCATGGGTATCGTTGAGGCATATTGAGAACTGGAATGCTTTTTTTTCCTTTAGCCCTTTCCGTACCATATTTTTTATATACCATTCTCCATCACTACGTTTGTAAGGGTGAGGGACTACATCTAGAAACTTGATCACCTGCTTGTCATTTATGTGCTTACGTATGCTGTCAACATCTTTCATAGTCGGTATCTTAAGATATATCCGTTCTCCTTTCAGCATAGGTGTCTTTTTCATCTAAGCTTCAGCCCCTTCACCTTCCGCAACAACGTCTCATAACGTAGACCTATCTTCTTTGAGGTCTTTGTCAGGTTGCCTTTATTCTCGGAAAGCGCTTTTGACAGGTACTCCTTTTCAAATTCTTCTTCTGCTTTCTTGAGAGTGATCTCTTTTTCAGGCAGTTCGTCAAGTATGTCTTTTGATACAGTATCCACTTGCTTGTATACTTCGGCCATCCGCGAAGGATGTATCACCTGCTTGTAATGCTCAAGCACATCTTCAATCACGCTACCTACTGCTTTCTGCTTTATCTGATATGGTTTGATCATCTCTTCACGCATACGGGCGACATCGATGCCTGCAGACTTGACTATCCTGTGGATGCTCCTGCGGTCCACTCCTGCTTTCTTTGCGACCATGGAGATGTTTCCATAGCTCACGCGCAATAGCCTGCGGAGGAACTGCTGCTTGAACTGTCTCTTCGCTTTCTTGAACTTGACCTTTGTATCTATATCAAATGAGAGCAATGGACTGCGCTCAAGTTTCTCAGAGATGTCCTTGTTCAACTCATCGATGCTGACTCCCAGAACTGGCTTTATGGCATCATCTACTATGTGCTCAACACTCTTCTTGCTGTGTTCGCCTGCCATGCTGAAACCCGGGTATTCTGGCTTTATAAAGGTTTTCGTGCATAATATTTATAAGCAACCTGGCTTCACCAATCACCACTATAAAGCAACAAATAGGCCTACTAAGGTGATAAATAACACCACACAATTATAAATACAAATTAGGGCATTGTATATACAGGCGTTACTGAGCCATTATACGGTGGTATGATACAAAATGGGATTACATGATACTATGACAAGATTGCTGCTTCCAGGTGTGAAGAATAGCAAGGAGAAGACCGATCAGGTCATTGAGGTAATCAAGAGGGTCGCTGAGACCAACAACACCACTGCGGTGTCTGTCCTTCGTAACCTTCTGCAACTATCTACTTCTAAGGATATCTTTGAGGCTGTGAGTGAGTGGAACCCTATAGGTTACTATGAGGCTCCTAAGTCTGATGATGGAAGGCGTAAGGCAGAGGTGCGCGGCACTCTGTTCGGTGCAGCGCTCTGTGATGCTTACACTCTCCAGAACACACACGACCCTTCCCGCATAATCCATGTTGGTGATACTATATACAGGAGTCTCGTCTTTGACTTCCGTGACTTTGGGAGACCTGAAGAGCAGAAGCTGCTTTCAGATGAGGATGTTGAGAAGAAGAAGAGAGAGAAACAGAGACAGCTTGACAAGGCTCTGGAGAAACCGAGGGATACATTAGAGGAAGTCCTGAAGGAGCCGAAGAACAGGAGAGAGATGGAGAAGATAGATGCGATAGGCCTTCTTGATGATGAGATAAGGCGACGTATCGCTATGCTTGACAAGATATCTCAGGCACAGCCAGGGATGGCTGACGCAAGGGATCATGCAGGTGTCGTGGACGATTATACTGAACATCTTGTCTCCCTTGAGAAGAATCGTGGTTTCATGAGTTGGTTCAGTGATGAGCTGCGCGCAGGGACTCTCCCTGAGCAGATAGCAGGGATGTACATGAAAGCACGTGATGATATATTAGAGCTGGCGCAGTGGGAATCCACTGCACTTTTCATCTATTCTGCAAAGAACAGGCGGGTCATGCGGCGTGCTGTAGTGGGAAGCATAGAGGATGATCTCAGGCTTATGGAATCGCTTCCAGAGGATCACCCTTTGATAGAGAAGTATGGTGCGATTGACCTGACGCCGATAAGTGATCTTCTTGGCAAGAAAGCGATAACACTGATTGACGCCACGAGGATTCTCGACGTGCGTCCGGATATACTTGACATCCGTCAGGAGACCAATGCAGAATTGGAGAAGACTTACAAGGAAGATGTCTATGCGATAATCGATAAGGTGC
>JAUVBP010000102.1 GCA_030591125.1 Candidatus Woesearchaeota archaeon
ACCTGTCGATCCTTTGACTCTCGCGTGTGAAGGTAGCTCAAGATATCCGTATGTCTCAGAGAAGTTGACCATTGCCTTGTACCATTCTGCTCTCTGTACCTTGCCGAGATCGTGGAAGGATATCCTGGAGAATATGAATCCAAAAGTCCTTTCAGGATCCATGAAGAGACGTAGTCCTGTTTCAAGGCGTATCTTCATCCCTGCTTCCAAGATCAGGTATGCACCGTTAGGGTCTTTTGTCGTGTGGATCTTCAGTCCAGTGTCATACTCTTTACCGCCTGAACCTACCAGGTGTAATGTATTCTTTGTCAGTCCTGTAAATGTAAGGCTGTCATCCCAGTTGGAGTGCTGTACATCCGCACTTACATCTATCTCCTTATCACTCCCTCCGTCAGTGAATATCCCTATCTCTTTCAGCTTGACTGCAATCTTTTTTCCCTGAATCATGACCTGCCATCTTCCCTCTTCTGATAGCCTTATCTTGAACCATTCGCCTTTTTTGTTCGCGATATCATAGACGCTCATAGGATGCAGCTCTGCAGACATCGCGTTAGAGCCCAATGCCTTGAGGTCATATCCCTGCTTGTTCTTGTCGATCTCGAAATGCTCCCTGCTTATCTGCCTTATGACACTCATGTCCCCGGTTATTATCACATCACAATTCTCGCTGCTCAATTTCATCCGGCTCGTCGAGTTCCTCTTCCTTCCCACAAGAATCCTCTTTTTTGTGTAATTCAAGAGCACTCCGGGGAATCCTTCAGCAGACCTGCCTTCTTTGTCATAGAATTGGGTGACTTTGCTGCTATATTTCCCTACTGTGAAAGGTTCGAGCACCCCGACACCTTTCGTATCCTTTTCGATCCGTTGTGCAACAATGTCCTGTTTCTGTGTCATCCGTTCATCAAGTGTATCCCACATCTTCTGTGCGCGCTGCTTCCAATGATCGACCCTTTCGATCTCCATCGGGGTGAGGCCTTTGCGTTTCTCCATCTCCAGACGGGAGATTGCCTTTTCAGCAAATGCCTTTGCCTCTGTAGGATCAGATCTCAAGATCTGCCTGGCCTTGTTTATAGTATACATCACTTCCCGGATCACTTCGTTCAGTTTTACCATCCTGGCAAGCCCTCGGGCATTCTCTTCCTGTGTCTTAAGGTCGCTCACCTGGACCTCTGCACGGGCGGTAACATTCCTGATCTCATCTTCAAGCCTCTTCACCAGACCCATTGCCTGATCAAGCTCTTCTTGGCTGCTGACAACTTCTGCTTCTGTCTCGGCAATGAGAGTCTCTTTATGCTTGATAGTGTTGAGCAATACGGATATCTCTTTCTTGAGCAATTCACTGCTGTGTTCTTTTGATCTTAGCTGCATCACTTCCCGCCTTAGAGTCTCTATCTGTTCATGCAGCTTCAGCCGATTATTTTTTGCAGTTGCAAGATTTGACTGGAGCATCACCATCCTCTGTTCTAGAACCCCCTTCTCTTCTACGGCTGCTGCGTTCAGGCTCTTTAGCTCCTGGATGAGCTTGTGGCTCTCTTCCTCTTGCTGTACGGCTATATTGCGTATCTTGAGGGTGTTTTCCAACTCGTTCTTGAGCAGCTCTGTCTGTTGTAGATAGAAATCCTCTCTCTCTGAAAGCTTCTGCTTGAACACTTCAACATCTTTGGCATTCTGTTCTTCTTTCCTTCTGATCTCCTGGTCGAAACCTTCAATATCCTGCTTATGTGCCTGCTCTCTTGATACGAGCTTCTTCTTCAGTGCCTCTGCTTGCTGTATATTGCTCTGCTCTTTAGCTGTTATCTCCTGTCTCAATCCTGCAATCTCTTGTGCGTGTTGTTGCGCTTTCTTTGTCATCGCTCTATCCAATGCGGCTTTCTCTGCAGCGGATTTTTCTATGCTTGCCTGCAGTCCTTTTATCTCTTCTACTTTCAGGTCAATCCTTTCGGCGAATATCTTTCCATTGTCCTCAAGAGACAGGTTCTGACGTCCGAGCTCGGCAATCCTGCCGACCATCTCGTCAATCTTTGACTGGCTCTCATCTGATCCTTTCCTTGCGTCTTTCAGTTGGGCTTCCAGCTCTTCCAGCGATCTCCTGTATTCAATCTCTGCCTGTTCTTTCTCGTGCTTCAGCTTCTCAAGAAGCTTGTTGTTCTCAGCAGTCTTCTCCTTCTCGGATTTTATCGTGTCATGCTGTACTTTTATCTCTTTTTCACGTGCTTTCAATGTCTCATTGGCAGTATCAAGTGTAGAAACAAGGCGTTTCAGTTTATCATTATCTTCTGAAGATGTCTTCTTGAGTGTCTCTTTGAGTGTCTCTAATTCTTTGGTCAGCTTTTCTTTCTCCTGCTTGAGCTTCACTATGTGCGGCGTGAGCATGTCCCTTATGTATGTCTCCGAATCTTCTACAGCTTGCTTGGCTGCTTGCTTGTTCTCTTCACAAAGCCTCTCCAGCTCTTTGATCGATTTCCCTCTTTCAGTGGCCAGAATGGCTTTCTCTGCCACATCTTCTGCTAATTGCTCATTTATCTTGTTGGTCTCTGCCAGCTGTCGTGTCAGCTGTTCCTGTATTGCCTTATGTCTGGACTCGGCATCTTCAAGCTGCTTCTCGAACCGCTCCTGCAGCTCTTTCATCTCCCTGCTGAACTGTCTCTCAATCTCCTTGTTCGATGTTCCTGCTTCTACTGCTTCTGTGATCCGTCTGTCAAGTCTCTCTTGTGCTTCCTCAAGTTCCTCTTCGAGTTGCGCGTATGCTAGGACCTCTTTACTCAATTCCTCTATATAATTGTCAGAGCGCTCTCTCTGCTCTTCACATTCCTGTTTGAGCTTCTCTATATGTCTCTCTTGTTTCTTGCTGCTGTTCATCAGCGTCGCTATGTTTGACTCCAGTTTGTCCCTCAAAGAGTCTGCCTCTTTACGTTCTGCATCACGTCCTTTTGTCAGCCTGATGAGCAATGCTTTTGTATTCCGTAGGACCTCTTGAGTCACGTCAAGTTCGTCCTGTACATTGGCAAGTTCTGGAGTCTTGCCTTCTATCTGTTCTCTTGCCTCGGTAAGGTGGCTATTTGCTATTTTCAGTTCGTTTGTAAGATCAGTCTTTGCGTTTGCAGCTTCTGCCAGCTGGGTCTGCACGTCTTCCATGTCAGCTGTCAGATTCCTGAGGCGTTCTTCATACTCTTTCCTGGTCTCAGCCTCTGCGGCCTTTGCCATCTCCTGCTGTGCATGTCGCTGTTCTTCTGTAAGGTGTGCGAAACGTCCCTTCAGTTCAACTATCTGATGTTCTGCCGTATCTTTCGCGAGTTGGAGTTCCTTGTTCTGTGTCTCGAGAGCTTCGGCACGGGCGGTCAGTTCTTCTAGCAGTTCTTTCGATGTATCTGTCAATGATTGTGTCGCTATTGCCTGTCCTTCCTGTGTAATCAGGATATCCACTAATCTGCTCATGAGATCGGTCTTGTTCTCGATCTTTTCAATCGTGAGTCCGTCTAATTTTTCAGATAGATTAGTATCTGATCGTGCTCTCTTCAATGCGTTCTCCACATCCGCTTTCCAGTCGGCCATGATCTTCTCTGCGTTATCTGCTCGTGCCTTCTCACCTGCGGCTGACCTGTTTGTATTGTCTATGGTGCTTTTAACCAGATGCGCCTGTTGCTCAAGATAAGCAATCCGTCTAGTGGACTCGACTGCCTTCGCTTCTGCCTCTGCAGCATTGGAAGTGTGCTCTATCCTCAGCAGATCCAGCTCTGACTGCTTCAGGCTGATCACTATGTCGTCGAATTTCCTCAACTTATCCCATATCTTATCGACAATCGTCCTATGTTCGTGAGCGGCAGGGACAAGATCTGATCGTATGATCTTCCCCATGTTGTCCAGCTTGGCCATCATGGCATCATACTTCTCATCTTTTGACCCTTTAGGTATGGAGTCCTTAAGTGCGCGGATCGTCCCTTCAATCCTCTCTTTAAGATGCGTAAGATAATTACAATCGCTCTCTGCCTTGCTCAGTTCCTGGAACACCGTATGGCTTGTATCTGATCTCTTCTGATGATCTATCTGATCTTCGAGCTTGTGCAGTTTGGCGATCTTATCGCTGAGTTCTCCTTCTGAACCGATGCCTGCAAAGACCTGTTCATATCTTTTCATCTCATCTTCGAGCCGTTGTTCAAGGTCGGACAGAATCTTCTTCTTGTGCTCCACACCCTTCACTTTTTCTGTTATCATGGAGTGTTCCTTGTGCAGGGCATCAATCACTGTCGCCAGTGCGCGCTGGCTCTGTTCAAGCTCCGTATTCAATGTCTGCAGTCTCTCCTCCATCTCTGGCCTGACTCTCTCGATGACCTTGATCTCTTCCCCAAACGTCTCTTTCCTTGTATCTTTCGGGATGATCTTCTTTGCAGTCTCGACGACTTCCCTGACCGCGGTCACGACCCTTGGTTCCTCTTTGACAAGTTCCTGCCCTCCGACCTCTGCCTCTATCCTTTTTCCTGCAATCACCTCGAAGCGACGTATGACCTCTTCAGGCGTCATGTGTTCCTTATGTCTCTTCTTTCCGAGCCTTGGTTCTGCAAACTCGTGGAATCCAAGCAAGGCGAAAGCACCGACCAGAATAATCGCTATACCTGGCAGGGTCATCCCTCTCATGAACATGAACACAGCAAAGACTATGATGAGCAACCCTGCACTTCCATATCCTCCTGCTCTCTTTATGTTGGTCATGTCTCTTCCTTCTACATATTGATCATCAATCGTTTGAGCTGGGTCAGTATCTTGTCCAGCTTCAGCCTGAAATAAAGATGCATCTCGTCTGCATTGTCCTTGTCAGGCAGTCCCATCTCCACGAATATCTTGTGACGGACATCTGCAGGTGATCCATGAGTCACTTTCTCGTACGTGTCATGGTTCAGCTCTTCGATCCGCCCTATTATCTTCTCTTTCATATTCTTCTTCTTATCATCGTCATCTGTCGCACCTATCAGCCCGTGTATCTGGTCGATTGTCTTATGGATGGTCTCTTCTGTCTCATGGTCGTATTTCACCAGTTCTG
>JAUVBP010000197.1 GCA_030591125.1 Candidatus Woesearchaeota archaeon
AGGTGACAAGACAATACAAACCCGGGGAACCAGCAACGCGGATGGTTCAAAGACTGAGAGGAAAAGATGTAGCGCGGATTGTGAAGATGAAGCTAATTGGGAGGATTACCCTCTAGGCAAAAAAGGAAAGGACCTTATAACAACTAATGCTCGAGCAGTTACCCAAGAACGCGATGCTGATCTTGCACAGGTACAGGATATTGAAAAGCGCACAACCGCAGCTGAACAGGAGACTGCAAGGAAGACTGCGAAGGACTATCAAGCTGAGAGCGAAGCAGCATCTGCTGCCGCAACATCTGCAGTCGCAACAGGATTGGCAGAAGTGACTGCTGCTAAGTCTGCAGTCTTGAAGTCACAGGCAACACATAGCACTAATGTCCAGAATCTCCAGACTGCGCGAGCAGATACTATACAGGCACAGACAGCCAAGGATGAAGCACAGTCCAGGTTGGCGAAAGCTCAGATAGCTGTCGCTGCAGACCCGTCTGATGAGTCTGCCAAGAAAGAACTGGAAGAAGCGACAACTGCTGCGACAGAGGCTGCTGCTGCTGCAACCAAAGCACAGCTGGCAGAGAATACTGCTGAATCTACAACTACAGCAAGCGCACAGAACGTACTGGATGCGGAAGTTGCAGTAGCTGCTAAGGAGGAGCAAGTTGCACTGAAGAGGCTTGAGGCAGCAGCATATGATCTGGATGCTGCAGGTCATAGACAAACTCAGGCTAATGACAAGATAACTGCTGCTAAGGCCATCCTTAAGGACTCTAAATCAACTCCTGAAGAAAGAGCCCAAGCCCAAACAGACTTAGACGCTGCCATAAAAGAAGAGATAGCTGCCAAAAAGGCTTTAGAAAAGGCAAATGATGAAATGGACGCTGCACAATCAGAAGAGGAGAGTGCGCGCGCGAAAAAGAAGAAGATAGAGGAGAAAGGACCAGAAACAGGACCTGAAGCATTATCAACAGCATTAGTGAATAAAGGTTATAGCATAGTGAACCGAGACAAGGATGGTAACAATATAGTTGTGAGCGGCCAGACCGGCAGGCAGTATACCATAGAAAAGACAGGAAAAGGGCAAGAGGAAGGTAAAGGTTCTCGCAAGCTTCTTAATTCAAAAGGTGAAGAGATAGGTACTGTGGATGAGGCCGGGGAGATGACAGTGGACACTACCCATCAGCTCAAGGAGTTGGCTGCGGAATACGGAAGCTGGTTCAGCTTTGTCTCTGGCGGTGGTGAATACTCTAAGTTTGCCCGCGGCATAAGCAGGCTTGCAGGTTATGATGAGAGTGATCTTGCGCCTTGGCAGTCTAATGTGGCTGACTACCTGAATAGCGCATTCGGTTATGAAGCATGGGCGGCTAATATCTGCAGGACGTGGGTGTATAAGGGTGAGATCCCTGCATCTTTTGTATCTCCTAGCGGCCTTACTACTATAGACATCGCAGGTGAGATGAAAAAGATCGATACCTGTCAGGGAGTCCCTAACGCTGTTGAAGGAGGGACAATCACATTGCTCAATGGGACTACGATAACTTGTGAAGTCCTTTATGAGTATAAGATATCAGGTGAAGTCATACCTGCAGAGACCAATCTTGATTTCGATGTGTACCTTACATCCGATAAAGGCAGCAGTTACAGTTCCAGCTCAGACCTTCATCTGTATAGTGGACAGAAAGTGGACCTGGAAAGGGGTGACACCCCATGGAATCTCTATGGCCCTGACATGTTCATTTATCAGGCCAAGAATGTTTACACCTATGCTTGCCTCGACTTTACTGAACGGACTTTTGCAAACCTGCAGGTGATCATACCTGCTTTGAAGAATGGAGACAACCCTCTCTGTAATGAGATAGAAGGTGCTGCTGCGACTCAGATAGTTTATGATAGCACAGTAGATATGCTATCAAGCTCTGACGGACAATCAGATTACTGGGGTGCCGGGATAGGCCGTGGTGCGCCATCTGTTGATGAAGTAGAAGATGACGGTGATGACGACGGTGATGATGACGATGATGATGACGACGGTGGAATCGATATCCCAGATGCAGGACCCAGTGAACCCGGAAGTTGAGGAATAGATGATGACTAAAGGAGCACATAAACAATACTTGAAGGACGAGTTCAAGAGGTTCTGGAGATCGTTCGAAATCAGCAGGATATTCATCTATACAGGCCTTCTTGAGATCGGTCTGATCATCTCTTTTTTCCTGTCTTATTTCCTTTTGAGCACAAGGCTCTCTTCACTTTCAGACAGGCTCACTAGCATCGGCCATGCTTTGCAGAACACGCCCATGGAAAATATCGGAGGGATGATTGCAGTCGAGGCGGATCTTAGCGGATTCTACAGGACCATGATATTTTACTTGGTCATTGCTATACTCCTGGCATTCCTGATATGGACAGCATTCAAGTATCTGATATACTGTGTAGTGAATAGACATGGGATTGCATGGAAGGATTATCTGAAGTTCATGCTCGCGAGCCTGATATGGATGATCATATTTACTGTGGTTGTTTTCCTGGTACAATTCGGCCTGTTCCATCTGATAAATGCATCGCTCCGTGTGAGCATCATGAGCCAAGTAATATTGATAAGTGTGAGCATATTGACATTATTGTCGTTGTTATACCTGACAATCGCGTTTTTGACTCCGCTGATCCTGACAGGCAGGATAAAGAAAGCGTTCAGTTCTCTTTATCTTATAGGGATCAGGAAGATTAAGTATGCTCTGTTGCCTATCTTATTCGGGATACTGGTATTTATCATCATCAATCTGCTCCTGTTCATATCTGTACGGCTGCCTGAGAAAACATTTCTTTTATCCACGACAGTACTGCTATTGGCATTCCTCATCTGGGCCAGGCTCTATTTCACATCTGTGTGGCATAGGATAAGTGGAGAACCACATATCCAGAAGAGAGCAGTCCAGAAGCACAGGAGCTCCGCTGA
>JAUVBP010000151.1 GCA_030591125.1 Candidatus Woesearchaeota archaeon
CACTTTTGTAAGAAGATCAGTGACACTCTTTCTAAGCTTATCATCTGACCTGATCTCCTGAAGAGCTTCCTGCTTCGCATAGATGTCATCGACAGATGTCGAAGGGTTCCTAAGAGAATGGTTAACATAAGCCCTTCCAGTAGCCGTAATAGCCTTGTTGACCACTTCTGCCAGCTTTCCGACCTCAATGGAACTAACTGCATCATTGTCCAGAACGCCAGTCCGACACATAGCAAAATCCTCATTTGTTAGCAATATCGGTTCGTCCATCATTATTACTTCGAATCCGAGGTTTATAAAACTTTCGGTTTTTAACCACTAGGAAGAGGTAACAAAAATGGCATATGACATACCACCACAACTTCGGCATAAGGAGAAGATCATACTCACAACACAATCAGTTGCGGACGTGAACTGCTAGTTCCCCGCCAGCGCCAGGGGTTGGCTGTGAAATAACAAAAGCTTGCCAATAATCTATGGCTCACCCTATCCCCTACCTGAAGGTCGGAGTATTACGGGCGCGCTATTTGATTGGCAAGTTTTTGGGATTAACGCTGATGGGCTAAAGCCCGGGGTATTATACCCCCGTCTGCGTTAATAATAAAAATATCCGGAAGACATTATTTATAGCTCATTCTTGTGTATCTGTTGTATGACACTGCCGGATCATCTGAAGAAAGTCCATGGAAGCAGCTTTGAGGATGTTGTCGAAGTCATACAGAAAGAGGGGTTGGAGTATCGGGTCAGGCGGGAACCTGCGATGGGAACAGGGCAACTCAGGTACTTCCGTGATTCAACTATTGAAGTATACTCAGAAGGTTCAACAAAGCTGTACTGCGCCCTGCCATATTCCAGCTACATGACAAATGGTGTGAATTTCTTCAGTGTGCGGGCAGAGTATGAGATACAGGAAGGGTTTGACTGGAGCGAGTTTGACAAGGCGATGTATTTCAGCCAGGGACTGCTGTTGGAACGGGTAAGGGTCGAGAAAGTGAGCAGCAGATGGAATAGATTGAGCAGGGATGGAGGAAGTGAATCCTCGTCGGAAGATTTCTGATTCTTATCAGGAAATACATATAAAGAGAATGATCATATGTAGGACTGTACCGAAAGCCTTATATAATGTTTTGTTATAATTTATAATGAAAAGTAATGTGAGGCAATAATATGGTACAATCAATAATCAACCTCGGAGAGAGGGAGGACAGGATATTGACGATCGTCAAGGGAAAGTATGGCCTGAAGAACAAGTCTGACGCAGTCAATCTAGTCATTGAACTGTTTGAGCAGGAACTTCTGGAACCTGAATTAAAACCCGTATATGTGAAAAAAATACAAGGCATCAAGAAAAAAGGGAAGTTCAAGAGCTACAGGTCAATATCCGCACTGAAAAAAGACCTAAAAAATGCGTGAGTTCTCCATAGAGGAAAATTTAAGGAAGAAACTCAAGAAACTTTCCAGAAAAGATATTGCAGCATATACACAAGTGATGGGAAAGATTGAGGAGATCATCTCCTGCAGAGACGTCAACCATTACAAGAATCTGAGAAAGCCACTACAGGAATTCAAGAGAGTGCACATCAGAGGCTCGTCTGTTCTCGTGTTCAAGTATGACAATATCTCAGATAAGATAGAGTTCTATGACCTCGACCATCATGACACAATATACAGATAACAAACACCTCTTTTAAATGTTGAGGAAATTATATAATATATAGTGCACTAATTATTGAGTGAGAGATGTTTTACCATGAAAGAGCACAAGACAAACATAGATGCATATTTCTTGAATTTTGTAGCGAATACTGTGCAGGGGCACTTTATCGAAAAGGATAAGGCAGTGGACCTTGAATACATAGTGGAGGACATGGAAGCGAGTCCTGAAGAGATAGAGATAGTGAAGGACTTTGCTCTAGAAGCATACTATGGTCTTGAGAAAGAATACAATGCAGAACGTGAGTTCCAGGAAGCCATCAAGGACAGTAAGACACATGCAAAGATAGTCACATATGGCATCATACCTGCAGGAGGATTCCTGTTGGGCAGTGTCATGACACAGAATCTTCTTGGAGGATTCGCGACATATCTTGTGGCACGCAGTATTGCAATCAACAAAGAAACAAGCTCAAGATCCATATCCGCAATGCTCTCAGGTGTCAAAGGCAGGAAAGAAGGCGAGATATACAATAGATGGGCAGGCATAGGGAAGACCCTGTACAGGCTCGATCAGCTCTCTCAGGAAGCACCTGTTGCAGTTCTGGAAAGCAATTATGATAATCAATACGGCTCCTCGAGACCTGATTCGGGCAGTACAGCCAATATAGATACACCACCAAACAGTAGTAAAATATCGAAAGATTTATAAGCAGGATGCGTCTATCAGTATATATTTAAAGCTCTAAAACACATAATTATAGGGGATTCTGGGAAATGACTGACAAAGAAATGGATAGGGTAAGAGAAGTATCCAGGAAGTTAGCATACGTCACAGAGCGCCTCAGACAGGAAGAGACTACAAGCGACGCAGCAAGCAGGCTTCTGCACATGCTTGATGACATATGGAAGAAGAATCCCCGAAGGGATGAATATGAAGATCTTCTTGAGACAGTCTACAGAGGCGTAAGAGAAGAAGAGAAGAAACTTACATTCTTATACATCGATGATGAATGCACAGACCCATCCATCAATCTCAAGCTGAGTCTCAAGGACAGGGATCCAGAGAGGGCAGAGATCAGCAGGCGAGTCCTTGAGAAGCTGACATCACAAGAGTATCTTTCAATGGAGCAGACAGACCTGAGGAACAAGGCACCAAGAGCTTCTGATACACATCATGGACTTCCACAGATAGTAAAGGAATTCTACCACAAGATGTCAGACAGGTCAAAGTTTGAGATTGAGTTCCCGAAAAAGACACCAGGCATACAGCTTGAGGGATCTCTTGAAGAAGCGATTGAGACAAGGAACGTAAGAGGAAGGACAATATTATACCTTGATGGGATAAACATCGTATCATATTCAACTCCAGAACACATGCACAATAACATAGGCCTCACAGTGCACCTCCCTAATGACGGGATAGAAGGCTATCTCACATTCAACAGGGATTTCTTCACAAGATTCGACATACCTAAGAGGATCGACAGCTGGTCTGACATGCGGAACATCGCAAAAGCATATTTCAAGGTGAACTCAAAGGGCCATGTCGCACTGACGCAATACATGGAACCTGCAGGGGAAAGCGGAGAGCATTATCATCGCATGCCTGAAGTCATCGTGCAGATCGCAGGAAGCAGCTGCGTCGAGATGAGGCCTGTCGAACATGATACTGAAAGGAGACAGGTCAGCATGAATCCTGGAGACATGTGCGTGATCCCTGCAATGGTCACACACAAGGTCATCGCATACGACAAGGGAAGCGTCACAGTGCCTATCAAGCAGACACTCAGGAGAAGATCAGACCATCACTACCAATCAAGGAGCGAAGAGCGCATGCGTGAAGAGGTCGGCGAGATAACCGACACAGCACACTATAACTCAGGTGATGAGATGGCCTCAGTCCTTCACAGGTACCAGCGTGCACTGAACCCTGAAGAAAGGGAGACGTACAGGAAGGTATTTGGGGACGAGATAAAAGATGGTCTCCCTGAAGAAGCAATAGATGTAGAGAATTATAATGCTTACCTCACATCACTGAAGAAGTGAACACACCTGTTCACCCACTCTTACGTCCTATC
>JAUVBP010000053.1 GCA_030591125.1 Candidatus Woesearchaeota archaeon
ATCAAAAGCGATTATCTTCTTCATACTCAGACCTACGTAGAAGCGCTTTTTAAGGGTTTCTGTCCAAAACAAGCTTGAAATAACTACTTAACAGTGATGAATAAACGAAAAGTTTATATATTGCTAATAATCATTAACAATAGTTGGGGCGATATGAAACAAGTATTTACAGTATCATTGGACACTGAAACTATCAAGCTTATCAGAGCTAATTCTAGACGCCGTCCTTTCCGCAACAACAGCCATCTGGTAGAGGAAGCTATCCTTAAGCTCCTGGAGGAGGAAAGATGAACACTCTGGATTCTATGACAAGCGACCTCCTCAAAGAGATCGAGTTGGAAAGAAGGCGGATCGTCATAGAGAAGAAATACGATACGCTGCTAGAGTCAACAGAGCTGGATGCAACAGTCAAAGCGATACAGTTCCTACCGACACTATTCAAAGCAAGACCTAAAAGAGCAAAAGAAGCGATCAAGAACGCCCTGGATTGTACTGATCATTTCATGAATAAAGCAGCAGCCGAGCTAATCCTTGACTTCGACAAAGACATTGCAATAGAATTATACGAAAGATTAAGAGGAGATAAAGATCCAACTCTCACAGGAGCCATGCTTGAAGCATTATGTGTATCAGATCATATACCTGAAGAGATTGACTCAACATATCTTAGACTTCTCAGCAGACTAGATGAAAAGCATACAATACAAATAATCAGACGGCTGTCAGGATTGCCATTCCCACACTCTGAAAAAACTTTAACAATATACGACAAGATCCTAAGAAGTGCTCAGACGAAAGTGATAGGAGAAGTCCAAGAAAGTAAAGTTACAATAATCCAGAGATCAATAGAACAATCACACACAAACACGGAAGGTCCGTTGACAATGTACCAGGATCTCATCAAAGATTACGATTCTCGGATAAGGAAAGAAGTCATTGAAGCGATCGGGAAATTAGGCCGAGCAGCCTGCTCAGCAATATTCGACGATGAAGAATGGGATTTCATGCACAAGGATGAGCCGGAATCTGTATCAGAAGTCACAAAGAATATACATCCTAATGAGATAGAATATGGAGACTTTTTTGGATCGATCTGGGAAAGCGCAGGAATAAAGGATAAGGAATTGAATGTAAGGGCGGACGCTGCGCGTAGGATAGAGCCGCTTCTCACGGAGATTAACGATATGGGTTTGATAGACAAACACCCTTCCGTACGTGAAGAAGCGATATACAATCTTAGATACATAAACAGCCAGATAAATGAGGCTGATATAGAGACATTCGAGAATCTGGCAACAGACGAATCAGAAGACGTGAGGTTCAGCGTTGCAAAACGCGTCCAGAATGTAAAGCCCAGAGAGAAAGCGCTCGAGATCTGTGCAAAACTCTTGAATGACACCAGTAAGAGGGTGAAGCAACGGGCATTCAGGTCTGTATCTCAGATGGCAGAAGACCAGCCAGATATAGCATTAGCGATGTATAATACCTACGCCCTGAAAGAGTTCAGGAGAGGTATAGATCCTGAGACCGCGATACCACAAGGGATTGATGCATTGACAGAACTGCACGCCCGTGCCGCAATAAGCATCGACAGCACGTTACGCCGAGAGGTGGCCAGCAGGTTATACTTGAATAGATACGGGTCAGATCTGCTCGTCTACAGGTTATTGCTGTCTGACAATGATGACGAGGTCCTTGTGGAGGTTGCTCAAAAGCTCAAGAGATTATTGAAACCTCCTGTCGTGGTCGAACTTTATTATCAGGCATTGGATCATGCACACGAGGTTGTCAGGTCCATAGCAGCACAGCACCTGGGAGACATCCCTGACACGCACAAGGAAGACCGTGAAAAACTCTACAGGAAAGCGATGGAGGACCCTGTAGAGACAATAAGAAACAATGCAGAATACGCTATTGAAAACATAGGCGTGCCGTTCTGGGAACAGGGCAATAAAGTAAAAGGTAAAAAAACAGAAGATGATAAAGCAAAAAAAGATATCCCAATACCTCCAATAGCCTTACCCCAATTTCCACTATCCACCCTGCCTGAAGAGACAGGAAAGACCCCATCAAAAGATGGTGAAGGATCATCAGACAATAATAAATATGGACCATACCTTTCTGAACTGCCAAGACTTGATACATTTCCCCCTTTATCACCTGGAACAGACAAAGATAAAAGACAGAGGAGGACGGCGACAGAAAGACAGATCATAGATTCTCTCACAGCAGATGGATTCAAGCCATCCACAGATCCTGAATATGTTTTTGCTGAGAGATATATCGATTCAAAGTACGTCAAGACAGAAAAAGGGGATCGCAAATCACAAGATATCATATTTCAAGAGCTCACAGAAGCGTTCAAGGACGAGAGCAATGATTTCGAAAAGATGCTCCCAGTACTTGAAGCAGGAGAGGCCAGGGACCTGGCAGAGATGATCGAGTGCTCAAAGGTAGAAGTTTCCGGATACACAATCCTACGTAAGCTCGGTGAAGGTGCGGATGGAATAGTATACCAAGCAGCTCACAAGACTTTCGGAGACGTCAAGGTCAAGATATTCAAGGATCCTGAAGATAAGATAAAGAAAGCGATGGAAGAAGAAGGGGTCACGCTTGAAAAGAGGATAGAGAGAAGGATAAGACTGTTCGATAAGAAGGTGCGGAACAAGACCCACCTGACACAGCTCTATGAGACCGGCAGATGCATCAATCCCCGTACGGGTGAAGAGACATCATACATAACTTCAGACTATGTTGACGCAGGCGCCATAGGTATCAAAGATGGAGAAGAATACAAGATAAGGACAGACCTCACACATCCTGAGACAATATACGACGTATTCATGAAGATCCTTGACGGGCTTGAGGCGATACATGACGCAGGGCTTGTGCTAAAGGACATAAAACTGAGGAACATATTGGTATCAGCAGACCATAAGACTGTACTGATAGATGACCTTGAGACTATTGCAGGCATAGATGATGCATCCGCAGGATCAAGGCTCACAGAAGGTTCAGACAGGTATGCTGCACCCGAAGTGTTGAGAGATATCAAGAACGCTTCGCCGCAATCTGACGTATATGCTGCAGCAGTATGCATGGTATATATGCTGTCACGGGACCCGACAGGTTTCGTAGGGATAAACAGCATCAAGGACAAGCCAGAGTACGTAGACAAGTATGTCCAAACATTCCAGAACGTATTCAATAATAAAGGATACTCCGACGTAGTGCACAGGTGCATAACAGCATTATCAATCGCATTATCCTACGACCCTGAAGACCGGTTTGTCGACGCAGGTGATTTCAAGAGATACATACTGAAGAAACACGACGTGGTAGAATGAACATAGAGCGCATCATCAACGAAGTGGAACGGGAACGTAGGAAGATACTGGTAAGAAAACTGTATGACCAGGGACTCTCTCAGGAGAATCCAATCCTACGGGTCGGTACAGCATATGCACTGAAAGAGCTTGCATTTGTGGATATCAAGAAGACTGCAGAGCTGTATGACAGATTGAACCATCATGAAGAGTGTGAAGATGTCATAATAGGTGCACGTCAGGCAAGATTGAACATGATGTCTATTGATCCATACGTA
Organism: Candidatus Woesearchaeota archaeon; assembly: GCA_030591125.1. Taxonomy (GTDB): domain Archaea; phylum Nanobdellota; class Nanobdellia; order Woesearchaeales; family UBA11576; genus JABMQF01. The sequence goes on from JAUVBP010000053.1 coordinate 3,605, forward strand.
TCTGCAAGACTAGACAGGCTTCTCGGGATAGAACCAGACCAGTTCGAGATATTTACCCATTCATGGGATGAGCCTGAGACAGAGGTAGTATATGTCAACGTGCAGACAGAGGCAGACGTCAAGTTGAAGGAAGATATAACCGCAATAGGTAAAGCAGCAAGACGGAACCCGAAGAGATTTTTAGAAGAATACGCAAAGATCATGAAGTTGCAGCATTTTGACAGGCCGACAGCGATGCTCGCTAAGACAGTCGCGTTCATGGCCGCCACACTACACGATAAACGGCTAGCACCAGTCAAAGATGCGGAATACGCATTCCTACGCACATATCTGGAATCCAGATATATACACAAGGAGAGCGACCGGAAGAAAGAACAGAAGGCGGAAGACACCTTGATACGTGAACTGATCAAACTCGTAAGATTACCAGACAGGAATTATACAAGACTGCACAACATATTAGATGCAGACAAAGCAAATAGCCTTACAGAAATGATTAGGTGCTCAGAGATAGATGTCCCTGAATGCACGATACTGAGGAAGCTTGGCAGAGGGTCTGATGGAGTAGTATACCAAGCGACACATGACTTGCTTGGAGAAGTCAAGATAAAAATATTCACAGACCCGAAAGGGAAGATGAAGAGAGCGGTGAAGAAGGAAGGCATCACACTTGAAGAGAGGATAAAACGCAGGATACTCCTGTTCGACAAGCAAATAAGGGATTATCGCCATCTGACCAAGATGTACTATCCTGGAGAATGCAAAGATCCTGAGACCGGAAAGGACACACTCTATCTGGTCATGGATTATGTGGACGGCGGTGCGATTGAGACAAGCGCGTTCGGAAGATATCAGATAAGACCTGACATCCGTGATCCTGACGAGATATATAGCATATTTAAGAAGATGCTCTCGGGGTTGGAACGGCTGCACAATGCAGGACTGGTCCTGAAAGATGTGAAGTTGAGGAATACACTCTGCTCTAAAGATCACAACACAGTCCTGATAGATGATTTGGAGACGATATCCGGCATCAATGAGATGAGACAGGGGGCTCGCCTGACTGAAGGTTCAGACAGGTATGCTGCACCGGAAGTGATGGAAGACATAAAGACAGCATCACAAAGATCAGATGTCTACTCAGCAGGTGTCTGTCTCTTATACTTATTGACAAGACAACCCACATCGATTGCTAGGATAAACACAGCACCAGACTCGCGAGAGTACTATAAGAGACTGGACAGGATATTAAAATCCGCAGTTAAAGATAACCCTAATGGGACACTGGTTCAGGATAGCCTGAATATATTGAGAAAAGCTCTTGCATACAACCCTAAGCGGAGATATAAAGATGCAGGAGTCTTCAAGATAGCAGTTTCAGAGATGAAAAGATAAGAATATTGAGCAATCCAAAAATCAATCAAGACCCACCTATCTTATACGTATGCAAGTAAGAGACTGTACTGTCCATGAGTTCTATCGTGAAATACACCATCGTCAGGAAAGGATGATCTATATCTTTATCACTATGCAGTTCATTATAAAGGAATATATGGAAATCTCTCATCTCTTTCCTGAACCGGGATTCTCTTGAAGGAGATATTGGATCTTTATTGGCCAGCACTTTCATGAACCAGTCCAATGCTGCATCTATCCTATCAAAGACCGGCTTGAGTTTTCTGGTATTTACTTTGGGATTTGCAGATTCAAGGTACATACGATAGAAGCCGAGAAGGTTTGTCCCAATTTTTTCATAAGCGAACAACATTATATTGAGAGCGCTTGCTTGATCATATGGCAACTTCTGCAGGAAAGTCCTTCTCAAGAGATAGTCCATCACCTTCCAATTATTGTTCCTGAGTTCTGTCAGATCCTCCTCTCTGCTGAACATCCCTGTTTCAACATCCTCCCGTACCATACCGAACATATACCTCAAGGTATTGAACATGCGGGCCAGATACTTATCTGTATCAGTCGTCCCTTCCTCTACAGGAAACACTTTGACAGTGCAGACTTTCTTATCCATGTCAATTATATCTGCACCTATGAGATTGCTGGTTGCCTCTTTTATAGTCTTAAGGAGGGCAGAGTCATCAAAAGATATCCTTATTGTAGAATGGCCGTTCCTATACAGTCTACCAAGATAAGACCTGATATACCTACGGGATTCCTTGGTGAAATGGACATCTACTGACTTATATGCCCTTATCTTGTCTTTAGATACCACAAGACTAGGCCCTTCAACATCAACAGTGAGTTCATCACCTACCGCTACGTTATTCTCTCTCACCCATCCTACAGGCAAGCTCACAGTCAAGGTATTCTGGCCTACACGGTTCACTTTTCGCTTCATACAGGCCATTACGCACCCCACATATAAATACTTTTCGTATAGTAATTACATAATTACAAGTAATAATTATAATTGACAAAAGTATATATTTTACGCAGACATACTAGTTCTCAGAAAAAGATGTTGAGTGCTGTTGGAGGGGCAGAAAGGTCGCAGTGACCACGCTAAAGTCTATTCCCCGATCGCCCGATCGCCCAACCATGCAACCAAGAAGTCCGCCACGTAAGGAAAGGTGCTACAATGTTCGATGAAGATATGCTCAAGGAACCGACCATAAGGAAACGGGGCATATTCATGGAGACAAGACAGCCCGAAAGGCCTTGCGTGGACTGCAACAGCATCTACGTCATCGCAGGATTCGAGAGGTGCGCGGACTGCCACGAAAAGGCAAGACCCTCCACCCTGCAGCACTCTCAAAGAGTATCTGAGCGCTGACAGGGTAAGTGAAGCCAGAGCGATGACACACCCTGTCAGCACATATAAGATTCGCTGAAGAGTGCGACGTTGGGGGTGAGCCGACAAGATACAGACAAAATCAAGATAGCGAGAGCTACGGAGGGATTATGATGATATGCACAAAAGATCAAGAAGAACAATACATTCCAGAAATAAAGAGGAGGAAAGTGCTCCTATCAACAGGTGAATTGACAGATGAGATTACGATATTATCAGAACATGGAACAACAATACACGAAAGCTGCCCTGCAGGAGCAACAACAGGAATGAATGAAGCAGTTATTAAGGCAACAACCGATACTGAGTTCAAGCAACAGGCAAGCATACTAGATACAGGAAGTTTTTGTCAGAAAAAATTTGACGACAGCATACCTAAAAACATGGGTGCCAACATAAGCACCCCCTTATCACTAGCATTTTTGAAATATCTTGCTTCACTAAGCGATACACCAGTATACCAACACGTATCTGAGAGTTACAATACAAAAATTAGACCCCCTTCAATAATATGTAACATACTGAACGGAGGCAAACATGCCGGCAACGACCTTGAGATGTGTGAATTCATGATCATACCTAAAGGATATTGTGCAGAAGACAATATCACCATCGCTTCACAGATATATCTAGACCTGAAGAGCATAACAAGCAAAGAACTTGGTATTGCACACACTATGGTCGGAAGGGAAGGAGGTATAGCTCCAGACATGGATGATATATTTGAGACTATCGAACTGATCCAAAGAGCAATAGACCTGAGGAATAAAGGTAACTGCAATATTGCGATAGATGTTGCTGCAAATAACTTTTCTGAACAGAAATCTGACAAATTTTACTATAACATAAAAGGGAAACTATACGAGACAAAAGAGTTTGTTGAATTCTATGGTACACTTTTAGACAGATTCCCGACAATATCTTATCTCGAGGACCCATTTCACGAGAACGATAAAAAAGGATGGAAATTATTAGTGGAGCGATTTGGAAAAAAGATCATGATTGTTGCAGATGACCTTACAGTTACTAATACCCGATACATAAAGGAGAACAAAGGTCTATTCAACACAATAATACTCAAGACAAATCAAGTAGGCACTTTTTCAGGTCTCCTAGATGCATACAACACCTGCACCCGACAAGGGATCAAGACAATAGTTTCTCAGAGAAGCGGAGAGACAGATAGTGCAATGATTACACACATAGCTTGCGGACTTGGGAGTGATTACATCAAAGCTGGCGCGCCTGCAAGAGAACGAA